>NZ_NFHA01000027.1:0-37680 GCF_002159225.1 Flavonifractor sp. An91
ACTTAAATAGCCAGCAGAGGCCTGACAAGACCTTAGCTTTGCTATACCTTTTTTGAGCTATCCTTTTTCACCACCACCATTCATTTTGGGGCTTGACTTTTAATAGTTAATCTTTCTTCCATCAACGTGGCAGTTCTACGCTGCCGCCTTTGCTGATAATTTTTAATTGTAAGTTCTAAATTTAGGGAACCTTGACGGTTTCCCTCGGAATTTGTCGATAGCATAAAGAAAGGCGGCCCTTATCCATAAGATAAAGACCGCCGTATGCGCTGACTATGTATGATACTGTTTTTGCAGCCCCTCATCGGCCTCACCTCACTTTTCCCAGGGGATGGGTAGACTGTCACAGTAAGAGTTTATCTTGGAGAAATCATCAGGACTTCATCGAGAAATGTAAAATCTCCTTTCTTTTCGTCGCATTTTGGTTTTTTATAATGGCAGAAAATAGCGCCGGACACAGAGGCAGATTCTGCGTCCGACGCTTTTGGTATGCTATTTCTCAATTTTATATCCCACTCGGAAAACGGTCTTGATGTATGTGGGGTGCTTGGGGTCAGGCTCCAGCTTGCTTCGCAGCCGCCAGATTGTGTTGTCCACCGTGTTGGTGCCTAATTCATAGTCCTCGCCCCAGGCCGCATTATAGAGCTGCTCCCGACTAAACACATGACCAGGGCGGCGAGCCATGCAGCAAAGAATAGAGAACTCGCCGTAGTTCAGGCACACCTCTACACCGGCCTTCGTAACTCGCCGTTGCTCTGGGAATATCTCAATATCTCCCAGAGTCAGGGCAGAAGGATCAAGGTCAGCGGCATGAAGAATCTGAACATCTTTTCCCTGTAAGGCTCCCAGGATGGAGCGAAAGATACTTCCGTCTGGGTCAGAAGTACGGATGACAATAATCTCTTTCATACAATTCCCTCCGTTGGCCGCCAATCCTGCACCGGGCAAAGAGAAGCGGCGGTCTTGATCTCTCAAAACCGCCGCTGGGATATGTGGAGTGAGCGTACGAAAGCAACCTGCCCGGCAACGGTTTTTTTCTTTCCCTATCGGGCGGGGCAGGATGACTTCGTATTTAGATTTAGTGACTTATTCGATGGTTTCTATCGAATCTACAATACTCATATTTGAGATTTTCCGTAAAGGAATCGCTGTTGCCAATAAGCAAGCGCCTACTGCCAAGAGGGTTGCTTCGAGGATAGACACGACAGGGATTGCGACAAGCTGAATGGTATCACTGGTAGCTGCCTCAATAAAGATCGTACAAATATATCCCAGAATACTGCCAATTACAGAAGCAGTTATCCCGTAATATGCACCTTCCCAAAGAAAAGTCTTGTAAAGACTTGACGCACTCATACCAATGGCTCTCTGCATACCAATTTCCGTTACTCGGGTGTGGATATTGGTGTAGACGGTATTGATAATATTGAGAATACCAATCAGGCCGACAAAAAGGATCAGCCCCCATGCCAGCATTTGAATTTGAGCAAAGCTCTCTTGTAGCTGCTGGTCGGTTTCTTCATACGACAGGAATGTTGTCCCCGGTGTCTGCTTACAAAAATCCTCAACAAATGTATCAAAGGTTTCCCGGTCTACGTCTTTATTCAGCGTAGGTAAAAACTCGGAATAGGTGTTTTTCCCTGTCAGTTGTTCGTAAATGCTATCATCGACAATCACCTGAACACCATTTGTAAAACCGCCATTCCCGATACCAAGATAACCTTCATAACCATCCAGCGTTTCCAATACTGCTAAATCTGCACCTGCAACACAGATGGTAGAACCTGCTTCAATACTTGTAAATTCCAACGGTTCCTCGCCGTAGCTAACGGAGATCGGATTGCGTACCACGCAAGCATTTCCTGACTTTAGTTCCTCAAGCTGATCCGCGGATAGTTCTGAACCCATAAAATAATCCCAGTATTCATCATTAAGGCCAATAACCTGAAAAGTCTCACCAGGCTTTAATGCAAACCCAATATCAATGCCGTCAGGTTTGCCCGCTTCATTCTGCTCGTAAAGAGAAAATTGAATAGCGGCCACACTTTGAACGGACTCGTTTTCCTGCAACTCACGTAAAGCATCCGCAGAAAATCCCACAGTTTCATTTGTAATCTGATAATCACCTAAATGGCTCTCCTGAAGGGCGCTGGCCGCATTTAGTATTGTCGTAAATCCTTGCAAGGCAATAAATACTGTGATACTCATAATCAGGGACAAAACTGTTATTGCTGTCCGCCCCTTATTTCTTTTCAAGTTGAGCCGTGCATAATATGCTTCAAAGTTGCGTATTTTTCTGGTTCGGCGTTTTCTGCGATGGATTTTCAAATTAGTTCCAGACATTGCCATAATGGGAGATACTTTTGCAGCAGACCGTGCTGCCGGCAATGCGGCAAACATGGCAAAGATTAAGGTAATAGCACCGCTGATAATCAACGAAATCACTTTCAGCGAACTGTTTTCTGCAATCAACGCTTGGAGTTCCGTCGCATTTTGAACCAAAAAGAGTTCAGGCGAAATCAGCCCGGTAGCTGCCGCCAAAATCCCGCTGGCACTTAGTGAACCAAGAAGCATACCGACAGGAATACCAATTACACACAGCAGGATTACTTCAATTACAACGATTTGATAAAGCTGACCTTTCTCGCCACCAATCGCCCGTAGCGTTCCGTATCCCTTCATTCGTTTAGATACGGAGATTTTCAAAATGTTGTAGATCACAAGTCCAGCAGCCAACAGGATCAGGAAGGCAACCAATATTCCCGCAACGGCCATAAAAGAAAAGCCGGTGTCATTGGCATCCTCGGAATCCGCAGTATAAGAAATCCCCATTGCGTTCAGATAGACCATATTGTAACTGGTGTCCAATTCGTGGATTTGGAGTTTCCCGTTGATGTCATCAACAATGGATTGAAATGCGCTTTTATCGGCAGTCCGTATATCCACATTATAATAAATATGGGATTGGGGAAGGAGCTGTATAGCCGTTCCTTCTCCAACAACGCCGGTAACTGTGCCACTTACATAACCCAAATAGTTGCTTTCCAAAATTCCCGTGAGGACAAATTCTGCGGTGTATGAATAACTGTCTGCAATATTATGACGAAGGGATTTTTCCAGCGAAAGACTGATCGTATCACCAATATTTCCGTCAAAGCCCAGATACTGCAATACATCTTCGGGAAGTGCGAGTTCCATCGGGGCCTGCGGCAGTTTTCCTTCTTTGATATTTGTGCTGGAAGGATAAATGGACGCATTATCACCTTGATATTCGGTCAATCCAAGGTTTAGGGATGAAGTTAGTTCCATACTACCAAGATAAATAGAAGCGCCTACATAAGAGAGCCTTTCATCCTGTTGCAGCGCATGGAGCTGATCGGCGTCCATTTGTAAAAATGTCGCATAGCGGTTCCCGCCAAGTGCGATTGCCTGTTGTTCCCGCATGGCAGTCAGGACGCCGAGAGATTGCCCGACGATGGTTGTCATCATCGTGGACAATATAACCGCAATAAGGACAAGAACAGAAGTTACTCTTTGTGCGAACAGTTCTTTGATTGCTAATGCCCGGTAGGATTTCATCTTGCTGTCACCTCCGAGAGAATACCGTCTACAATCTGAAACTGGCGGTCTGCCATCCGTGCAATGCGGATGTCATGGGTAATTACAACAAGTGCTTTCCCCATCTTCTTCCACACGCCTTGAAGCAGCTCCATAACCTCGCCGCCGCTTTTGCTGTCCAAATTCCCGGTAGGTTCGTCCGCAAAGATCACATCCGGTTTTGCAATCAAGGCGCGGGCAATCGCCACACGTTGCTGCTGGCCGCCGGATAATTCATGGGGCAGGTGATCCAAACGCCCTTGAATACCAAGCAGCTCCGTGAGTTGTTTTAAGTAGGCTTCATCCGGCTGCTTTTTATCCAGCAAAAGTGGCATAATAATGTTCTCTTTTGCTGTCAGAACGGGAAGCAGGTTGAATTGCTGAAAAATAAACCCGATCCGTTTGCGGCGAAAGGCAGACAGCTCTTTGTCGCTGTAACTGTAAATATCTTTTCCGTCATAGGTCAGGCTACCGGATGTGGGTCTGTCCAAACCTGAAAGCAGGTGAAGCAGGGTGCTTTTGCCGCTGCCTGACGGCCCCATAATCGAAATAAAATCACTTGAAACGATTTCCAAATTTGCATGATCCAAAGCGATAACCCTGTTTTCGCCGCTATTGTAGACTTTGGATAAATCCTTTGCTTCAATATTCATAAAAAACACTCTCCTTAACTTGTGGTATAAGGAGAGTGTAAAATAGAAATCTCAAAAATCGCTCAAGGTTTGAAAGATAATTGAAAAACGGCGATTGCCATTGCCCCAGCCAGAGATTGATTTTTCAAAATCAATTTGCCCCCATGTTTTTCACATAAAAGTTGGCTGCTGTAAAGCCCCATTCCAAAATGTGAAGAATTGCTGCTTGCAGTTTCAAACGGTCTTGGCCCATTCTGAATCAGTGTAGGTGGATACCCCGGCCCATCATCTGATATTTTCAAAAGCAAATAATCTTTTTCTAAAACAACTTCAATGGATAACTTGCTTTTTGCAAATCGAGCCGCATTTCCAATGAGGTTTTCTGCGACTGTAAGAAAAATACCATGATCTAAAAGAACTTCCCCAACCAATGGACACGACAAAGCAATTTTTTTAGTGTTGGCTAATAATCTGGTGGTTTCCTGCAACTCATTTTGTAAAACAGACAGGTCAATCTTTTGGGGATGAACGGAAAGCTGCTCCAATTTTTGAACGCTGCTCATGGCCTCTACATACTGTTCAATACGCAATGTATATCCTTCCAACCTATTTATCGCCTGATCGTCCTGAACGCCTTGCCGAAGCAATTTTACCGTTCCTTTTAAGACTGTGATTGGATTACGCAAGTCATGGGAAAAAGCAGCGTTGAGCCGTTTCCGTTCTTCTGCCTGCTGCCACAGCAAGCGATTTGTTTTTAGTAGTTCTCTCCGCATCACTTCAAAAGCAGCACAAAGCTGTCCCATTTCATCGTTGGACGATACGGGCAACGAAAAGTCTAAATCATTATTCTGAATCCGGGTAATACCATCCCGCAAAATACCAATGGGCTGCTTTAGCTTAATATGATAAAAGAGAGCAACGGAAGTTAGCAATCCTCCCACCGGGAATATGATACAACACGCCATTTGTATAATGTTCAGGATTGTTAGTACACGCTGCTGTGCTGCTGTTGGCTCTGGCAAGGGGATAACGGAACCATCCGATAAAATTTCTACTCCGCCGGACGGATAACCTGTCATAATACCACGGCAAATCAAAATGGCGATACCGAGCAACAGGAACGCAGCAATCAAGCAGAACAAGGATAAGAGCAAAAAAGACTTTTTAAGGCCCATATTTTTCAAGCGTTCCACCGATACCCACACCCCCAAACTGTTTCAATATAATTGTGTAGCGTATGTGCCGCAAACTTAGCTCGTATTTTCCGAATATGCTCCATAATCGTATCGCTGTTTCCGTCTCCATCCAGTCCCCACACAAGTTCATAAATTCGTTCTCGGTCAAAGACTTGTCCGGCATTGAGGGAAAGAAGCTCAACGATTTCAAACTCCCGCTTGGACAACGGGATGCTTTGACTATTGATTGTAGCTGTGCGGGCAGAGTAATCTAACGCTAATTCACCGAAGAAACGAACCGCAGAATTACTTTGGCGGCGCTGTTCTCGTCGCAGATGTGCAGCAATACGCGCTCCTAATTCATCCAGATCAAAGGGTTTCACAATATAGTCATCTGCCCCAGCCTGAAAGCCTATGATCTTATCGCCGGATTCAATGCGGGCGGTCAGGAATAAAATGGGACAAGTGATGTAATCCCGTATTTTCTGGCATACAGTTAGCCCGTCTATATCCGGCATATTGATGTCCAGCAAAATCAAATCGGGGTTGTTGCCAGCCTTTTGAAGTGCTTCTTGCCCGCTATATGCAGTAAGAATATCATATTGGGATTGAAAGTAACTTTGTATCATATCGACAATGCCGCGTTCATCATCAACAATTAGTAATTTAGGGATCAAGGCAATGCACCTCCATTTTTATAAAAATGATACATAGCAAATCTCAAAAAATCCTCAAATTTTGTTAAAGCAAAATTATCTATTATATATTATATCATAAAATAAAGAAAGAAAGTAAAGAAGCTCGTCTATCGTTAGCCTTCTCCTATTTGCTACAGAAATAATAAAACTTTCTGTGCGTATCAACAGTAAAAGGTGGCTTCAGCACACCAATCAAAAATTGTGTTGAAAATAAAGCACAGCGGTACGAAAAATACCGCTGCGCTTCACTATTTTATCTTCAAGAACAAATTGTGCCGGTTCTTTTTTCTGATCTACGGTAAGCATGACAAACAGCTTTTCACCAATCTGTGTGCCATTATCTTCTAAAGCAAGTACACATAGTTTCCCAAAATGATATTCCTCCTATCCGTTTATTTGTAACTGTCCACGTTTTAAATGAAATACCACATCAGCTTGTTTTGCCAGTTCACTTGAATGGGTAACTACCACCACACACTTATTCATCTTGTGGGCGCTCTCTTTCAAAATTTCCGTGATGTCTTGGGCAGTATCCTCGTCCAGATTGCCGGTAGGCTCGTCCGCAAGGATTACCGGGGCCTCGCTTGCCAGAGCGCGGGCAATGGCTACACGTTGCTGCTGGCCGCCGGAGAGCTTCAGCACATTACGCTTTGCTTCTTCTTTCGTCAACCCAAGGCGCTCCAAAATCGGCAGCGGCGGTAGCTTAGAAGTCAATGCCACATTCTCCATTGGCGTGAGATAATCAATCAAATTGTATGCCTGGAAGATAAAGGATACATGGTTTTTCCGGTGGTCCGCAAGGCCTGTTTGAGATATATCCTTTCCGTCGAACAGAATGTTCCCGTTTGTAGGGCTGTCTAAACCACCAAGGAGTGATAACAGCGTGGTTTTACCGCACCCGGACGGGCCAAGTATGGCATACATCTTTCCCAATTCCATTTGGCCGCTGATTCCTTTCAAAACCCCTTGTTTTCCGTCATAGCTGTATTTCAGATTTGAAAATTCTAAAATGCTCATATTATCTGCCTCCTGTTTTAATCCATTTGTGTTAGAATCGCTTTCGGTTTCAGACGGATTACCGTCACCGACGCTGCCAGTACCGCCAGAATCAGGATCAGCGCGCCGACACCATACACTGCCGCCATATCCGCAGAGTGAATAACCACGCTTAAACCTTGAACATCACTGGCAGTTTGGCTGACAAGAAAAGCACCGACCTGATCCGCCAGCAGAGCCGACAAACCAAAGGAAGCTGCCGCCGCAGGAATGGCGATAAAAATGTTTTCCGCCAGGAATTGCAGTACAATCTCCACCTTGCTTCTGCCTACTGCCATCAATATACCAGCCTCTTTCTTCCGGCTCCGCGTCCAAAGGATCAACAAAAGGGTGATAACTGCTGCGCCTGTAATGGCAATCACTGTGACCGCCGTATTTACCATTTTCTGGAGAGAAGAAAGGGGATTGGAAATCAGGTCAAAATCCTCTGTATCCGTAGAAAAAGTGAATGTCTTGCCTTTAATCTCCGGCAGGTTTTGGATGGTCTTGAGGACCTCCTCTACATTTTCAGCCGAATCCACATAAACTTCCAAAGAGCCAAGCTCTATTGCTGGTTTATGAAAAATTTTATAGTAACCATTTACATCAATATATCCTCGATTGGCTGGAATGCCCTCTGTCGTTATCGCATCTTTAGACATTCCCTCGGTGCCGCTGAAGATCCCCACAATTTCAAAGGTATTTTCAGAATCATTGTCCAGATCGTACATAGATATATGATCTCCCACAGAAAGTCCGTTTTTATCCGCAAGCTCCTTAGAAATCATCACAGCAAAAGAATCGTCTGCTTGAATGTGACGCCCTTCTACTAATGTATAAGTACCATTTATAAAATTCTTATTTAACTCGGAATTTAAAACCACTGTATAGGAAGAAGGTCTACCATAACCATTGTTGGAATTTCCGAAATTAAATGAACCAGGAAAGTATTCAAAATCTATCCCGGCTCCCCAATAGCCCCCCTCTCTTTCAGCGTTGTAATTCACTACACCATCAACTTTAGCAATCGCATCAATCACTTCCTGTGTAATATAATCGCCATTATATTGGTATGTAAGCCCATATTCATTCTGTGTAGGGGAACCAAAATTGTCCGGATTGTCGCCGTCAATCTCTACACGGATCGATGCCCCGACGGTCTGCTTTACTTCTTCTGTTCCCTCCGCAGTAGCGTGGCCTACGGATAAGGCAATCAGCGCAGCAGAAGCCAACAGTGTAAAAACCAGCAGCAGAATGATACTTCTTATTTTTTGCCGCCAGCAGTAGCGGATCGCTCGTTTCAAAAAATTCATGCGAAATGCCTCCTTAACTCATTTTTGTTAAAATCTCTTTTGGCTTTAAGCGGAGAATGGCTCCACTGGCCACCAGCACTGTCAACAGGACAGCCGCCAGCTCTCCGGCAAGCAACACACCGGAATTAAGCAGATTTGGCTGCAAATAATTCACTCCGCCGCCACCTGTCTGCAGCGCCGCGGTTCCCGTTCCCTGGGCCAGCGTGCCAAACAGCAGTCCATTCACCGGGCCAGAGCAGAAAAGCCAGAGCAGAAAAGCACTGAGAAATCCAACGATCAGAAGCCCCCATGCCTCCAATCCAAACTGTCCAATGATTTCCATTTTGGGCTTTCCCACGGACAGGTAAATCCCGGCTTCCCGGATACGCCCCCGTATCTGCACCATTAGGATCAACATGAGAATCACAATTCCCAAAGTGGCAGCCAGGGCGATCAGCGCCACAGCCAGGTTTTGAAGATTTTGAAGCTGTCCGGCGATCTGCTCATACTGAAAATCGTTCTCCCGCAGGATGTGATTATCCCAATCTATGGAGTCGATGGCCTCCACACGCTCCAGTAGCGTATCCAGTTCCAAAGGGTCGGCAATGTAAAAGGCAATCTCGCCCTCAAAAACGCCCTCCTGTTGTTCCTGCAAATTTATCAGCAGATGGCTGTCGGAATAAATATGATTTGTCGCTTTCCCGGCGGTAGGGGAATCTGCACTGTCGGCAGCTCCGTCACATTGGAAAATCCCTACAATCTCTACTTCGGCAAAAACCGTCTTTTCCGGGATCGTGTCGATATATACTCCGTCCTGCTGGTCTAAACCGGCGTGGGTAAGGGTGAGTACATCGCCAACTTCCAGGCTGTTTTCCGCTGCCAGCTCTGCGCTGATTAGGATTTTATTCTCATCCTCCGGCTGGATATGGCGGCCAGCAAGCAGTGTATATTCCTCATTCAGAAACACATCTGTCAGTTGGGAATCTCGCACAGCAGTTACCTGGCCCATATTGCTGGCCTCGCTGTCACCAGCTCCCGGCAGAAAATGCAGCTGTTCGCTCTTGGCATAGCCATAGTGTTCCGTGTTGTAGGCTTTCACTTGGCCTCCGGCAGCGTCCACAACCTCATCAATGCTCTTTTGGGAAATGATGGGCGTTGTTCCCTCACTGACCGCGCCGCCCTCAAAGATCATTTCCTGATAGGGGCGGATATAAAAGGCCGCGCCAATATTGGAGCGTAGTTCCTTGGCTGCCTGTCCCGTGCCATTCAAAACGGAAAAGCAGACCAGCAGAAGGGCAGATACCAAAAAGAAAATCAGGAAAAGAAGCGCCGCTTTTCCTTTCTTGCGGGCTAAATAAAGAACTGCCCGCTTGTACATGTGCATAAAAACACCGTCCTTTCATTTGATGGTGCTTCCATCATACAAAAGGACGGTTTATTTTTCGCTTAGATTTGATTTATTTTTGATTTAGTTTTTAGGACAGTAGGGAAAAACCTGGCGAACAGTTTTGATTTTGACATTACCCGAATTATATCGAAATGCCACCGTAAACACCACACCCGTTTCCGTATTTTCCACCCGATACCGGAATCCATGCAGTTCCAGAATTGTCTTGACCAGATACAGCCCCAGGCCGCTGCCGCCGGTAGATTTGTTCCGGGATTTTTCCACTCGGTAAAAAGGTGTGAACAGCACGGGCAGATCTTCCTCCGGAATAGAAGCGCCGGTGTTGGTTACGGTCAGAATAGAAGGCGTAAGATGGATAAAGACATCCGCCCCATCCGGTGAGTGACGGATGGCGTTGCTCAGGATATTATGAATGGCCTTTTCCAGCAGAGAGGCGTTACCAGATACCGTAACATCCTCGACAAGCTGAGAATGAATTGTGATCTGTCGTTCCTGGGCCAGCGGGAGCAGTGTTTCCGTGACTTTAGCAAGCGTGTCAGGTAGCGGCACCGGCTCTGCTTTCCCGGCCAGACCATCCATCTCGATTTTAGAAATTGTGAGAATTTCTTTTACCAGCCGTTCCATATTTTCCACTTCTCTGAGAGTTTCCGGCAGCACTTTTCCTGTGTCCTTATATTTTCCGATCCCCAGGATCATGCTTTCAATCTGGCCTTTTAAGATGGTAATGGGCGTTTTCAACTCATGGGAGGCAGCCGCAAAGAAATCCCGGCGCTGGCGGGACAGCTCGGTGATATGTTCCATATCCTTCCGCAGTTGTTCATTGGCGCTTTCCAGCTCTTTCATGACAATGTCCAACCGCTTTGCCATCGTGTTCAGACTGTTTGCCAATACACCAAGTTCATCCGTGCGGTGAACTCCACACTCCCAGGTCATATCCAAATTGGCCATCCGCTTGGAGACACGACTAATCTCAAGAACAGGCCGCACCAGCACCCGGCTACATAGGAACGCTCCTAATGCTGAGATAAGCAGAATCAGCAGCAATAAGAGGGGCAACAGCTCCAGAAAAGCCATAGTCAGTTCATTACCGGCAGAAACAGGCGCTGTAATGCTGAGATAATAGTTTCCATTCCGATCTGCAAACTTCACATCTACTGCGGTTGTCATAGCTTCTCCACGCTCTACACTCTGCTCATCAACTGTGCCGAAGGTGTGCATTGTGATTCCATCGTTCAAGATCACAGAAGCCCGATTGCTCTGACAGAATTGTTCGATAACATCCCCGGCATCGTCATAATCGGTTTGAGAGAGTGTATCAATGAGTTGTTCAATTTCCGTCTCAACCCGGCTGCTTGCCACAATCGTGTAACTTTGGGGCAGAAGTGTCATCACCATGCCATAAATCAACAGGCTGCACAGGATGAGCAGACCGGCAATCCACAAAAAGGCCTTTGCACTTAGACTGTTTCTAATTTTCTTTACCAAGTCTGTATCCCACCCCTCTGATCGTTTCAATCAAATCCGTGTCCAGTTTTCTCCGCAGGTTCATAATATGGATATTGACGGTTTTTTCTTCCCCGACGAAATCATAGCCCCACACTTCATTGAGCAGATTGTCCCGTGTAAATACCCGGCCTGGGTGGAGCATGAAAAGTTCCAGAAGCCCGTATTCCGTATGGGTAAGGGAAATGGACTTTCCGCTAACAGAAACCGAGTGGCTTTCCCTATCCAACCGGATATTTCCATAGGAAAGTGTGGTTGTGGCTTCTTGGCCCTCCCGTTCTTTTACCCGGCGCAAAACCGCCTCCACCCGCATGAGCACCAGCTTCACGGAGAAAGGTTTCGTGATGTAATCATCCACCTTTAATTCAAATGCCTTGACCTGGGCTTCTTCCTCGTCCAGTGCTGTCAGCATGATAATCGGCACATTAGATTCCTGTCGGATCATCTCGCAGACTGTGTATCCGTCAATTTTGGGCATCATAATGTCCAGCAGGATAAGGGAAAAGGGCTTCTCTCGAAATTTTGTTATTCCCTCCAGGCCATCGCCTGCAACCTCTATGTTGTATCCGGCATCCGTCAGCAGCTCCGAAAGGATAGACTGGATGGCGGTTTCATCTTCGATAATCAAAATTCGCTCACTCAAAATATCACCTCAATCGTATTATAACATGACTTTATTTAGATTTGGTTTAGAAGTGCGGATTCTTTTGTTCATATTATACCTGAACTACGTTAGCAGAAAAAGTGTGCGAATTTGAATTTTGTATCTCTGCTATGTACCCAGCCGGCACACGGCTGGGTTTCTTCTTTTTTGAGGAAGTTAATAGGCCGGGGTGCCATACCCGTAAATCTCATAGTACCCAATGGGGTAGCTATTCTGGCGCACAGAATCACCAGAGTTACCTTCTACGGTGTAGACCCGGCCATTTTCCACTTTCTCCACAATGCCCACATGGTCGGATTCTCCGTCTTGGCCTCCATCGTCCCAATCAAAGAAGATGATGTCGCCAGGACGCGGTTCATAGCTGTTGTCCTGCCACAGCCCGCGTTCCTGGAACCAGGGAACACCCTGGGTTGCGCAGGCTGCAAACTTCGGGATAACCCCAGCTTCAATATAGCCGCCCTGCATGGTGATGATCTCACGGGCCAAATACAGGCCAATGCCGATACCATCCACCTCATGCACCGCTTCTTCCCGGTAAAACCGTTTGAAGATTGTAGCCTGTTCCTGTTCCGGGATGCCTCGGCCCGTGTCGGTCACATCAATTTTCCAGTACATTTCCCAATTCTGAACGGACACATGAATGCTGCCGCCAGCAGGCGTGTACTTCACCGCATTGTCCAGCAGATTGAACAGAGCCTCGGAAGTCCAACGGCTGTCATGGGAAATGGTCAGCCCCTCCGGGCAATCCACGGTCAGTTCAATGTTTTTCTTCTCCATCGGGGCCAGAATCCCGTTGATGGCGCTCACCAAAGTTTCCTCTATTAAAACGTCCTTTTTCTCCAGCGTAATCACACCAGCCTCCAGCCGGGAAGTTTTCACCATTGCCTGAATGAGAAAGTCCAGCTTGTCAAGCTGGCTGCCGGTTGCCTGCAAAAACTCCCGCCGCTGTTCCTCTGAGATCGGACGGGTCAGCATGGTTTCATTGAGCATTTTCAGGTTGGCAATGGGGGTCTTGGTCTGGTGGGAAATGTCCGACAGCAGGGATTGGAGATCGGCCTTTTCCTTTGCGACTGTGTTCCGGTCCTTCTGCATGATGTTGTAGAGCCGTTCCAGACGGTGGCTGATTCTCGCCAGCAGCGTTTCCGCTTCATAGTCCATTTCCGGCCGCGCGGCGCTGTCCATCATGTCATCCAGCGTCCGGCACAGGCTGTCGGTGAATAAGGTCAGCTTCTTTTGAAAATAGTGCAGGAAGATCCCGCCCCATACCAGAAACACAACGGTCAGCAGCCCGCCGTACAAAACCACCCGCAGATTTTTCGTGACCAGAAACAGGCCCAGCAGCACCAGAAAAGAGGTTGCCAGCAGGCCAACCAATGAGCCGCAGAAACTTTTTGACGGACAGATTTTCCAGCTTCATGCCTGCTCACCGCCAATCCACTGATAGCCCATACCATAGGCCGTCTTGATATACTTATGCTCGTCCGTTTCGATTTTCTTGCGAATACGGCTGATGATGGTGGTCAGGGTATGTTCGTCCACAAAGTCCCCGTCAATATCCCACAGTTTCTCTAAAATCTGCCGCTTGGTCAGGATAATCCGGGGGTTCTTCACGAACAGGAACAAGGTGCGGTATTCCTTTGGGGTGAAGTCCAGCGGTTCCCCGGCAAGAGACGCCCGCTGCTCGGAAAAGTCGATTTTCAGAAAGCCATCGTCAAACAGGTCGTGCCGGGGCGTGCGTAGTTCTAGATTGGCAAAGACCGCCGCCACCTTCCTGCACAGCACTGTCACCGAAAAGGGCTTCGTCACATAGTCTGCGCCGCCTGCCTCATAGCCTTTGAGCATATCGCTCTCCTTGTCGTTGGCTGTGATGAAAATAATGTAGGTGTGCTGACCGCGTCCTCGGATTTCTTCGCAAAGGTCAAGCCCGCTGCCATCAGGCAGATTGATGTCCAGGAGCGCAACATCGAACTCGGTTTCTTTCAAATGGGAAACAGCGTCCTTGTGGTTATAGGCCGCTGTGATTTCATATCCATCAGACGCCAGGTTATATCCCAGAGTCCGGTTCAAAAGAGTATCGTCCTCCACAATCAGTATCTTTCTCATGCGCTCACTTCCTTTATGTCATTATACTATCTTTTAGTATAATAGGAAATGTTGCAGAAATGTCCTAAACGGGAACGGACTGTAAAATATTTTGAAGAAACTTACCATGTTATTATTGCTGTATCCGGGTGAATCAAAACTACCGGCACATGGTTCTTCTGTGCATATCTGACACACTGCATTGTACCGGATCGCAGATTCCGCCCATCATCATAAACTGCCACCAGGTAGTTGGCCTGATCTACCATGTAGCAATTTCTCTTGACATAGCTCTCACGGCAATCTTCGTTTCCGATGACTTCTTTTTTGCTGCAATGTTGCAGGATAAACTCCATCCGGCGCTTGCTGCGCTGATCCCACTTGGCATCATGGCCGACAAACGGCAGGGCCACAACCAATTCAATATCTTCGTATCCAGGCTGTTCCTTCAGACGAAGGATTTGTTCAGCCGCCCACATATCAACACCCAGGGCGCCGCCAACATAAAAGCGCCGGACTTCCTTTTCATCATGTAGCTTTCGGAACACTTCCAGCATATTGGCTTTGATCTTCTTACAAAGGGCATAATCTTCACTGTATTTGAACTTGAACCGGCTTGGCCGGTGTCCAGTAATAGCACAAACGCATTCATTCATGCGGTTTCCTCCTGTTCTAATAGCGGTCAACACATAGAAAACAAAAATAACTTATTTAATAAGGCGTAAACGAAATCATCAGCCAAATTATAACACAAATAATGTTCAATATCCAGGGAACCTTTCTGATATGCTAACAATCAGAGAGGTGAACTTATGGACGAAGAATTTATCCGCAATCGGATCACGGAGCTGCGGTTGAAAAAAGGCATTTCTGAATACCAGTTGAGCTTGGAACTGGGACAAAACCGTGGCTACATCCAGGCTATTTCCTCCGGCCGGGCATTGCCTTCCATGAAGCAATTCTTAAATATCTGTGAATATTTTGAAATAACGCCCCTGCAATTTTTTGACGCTACCGAAAACACCCCACAGCTTGTCAAAAAGGCGTTGGATGGCATCAGGACATTATCAGATGATGATTTAATTATATTGCTTGGTCTTATCGCACGGCTGAATCAAGGAAAATGACGGCAGGCGCCAAATGGCTCCTGCCGTTTATCTTTCCCTATATCATCCCCCATTTTCTCATCCACGCAAAATATTATGTAAATTGAATCTTTCTACTTGTTGAGAAGTCAGACTACATGATACAATGGAATGGATTATGACTTGGGGTTCGCATTATGTTAATTTATATGATGATGCTTGAAACTCCAGAGGAGAAGTCGCTGTTTGAACAGATCTATCTGGAGTATCGTGGCCTGATGTTCCATGTGGCCTACGAAATTTTACATAACGAGCAGGATGCAGAGGATGCTGTGCATCAGGCTTTCGTAAAAATAGCAGAAAACATTAAAAAAATTGATGATCCGATGTGTCCAAAAACGCATAGCTATGTCGTTACAATAGTTGAACACCAAGCAATAGATCAGTATAGACGGTTACAAAAACACCCTTCTGTCGAACTGATCGAGGAAATTCAAGGCACAAATGCTCATTATGAAGGGGACAACGATTTGACAAAATGTATTTTGAAGTTGCCTGCCAGGTATCGAGAAATGATTTTGCTGCGTTATCATCATGGGTACACGGTCAGAGAAATCGCAAAGATGTTGGGACTGTCGTTGCCGGCCGCAATTAAACTGGATCAACGGGCCAAAAACAAATTGAAAAAACTATGTGAGGAGGCGGGAATCCTGTGATAAGCAAGGAAATGCTGAAAAAAGCGGCGGCTGAAGCGGATCAGGCAATCAGGGATTCGCTCCCCGCTCCAGCAGAATGTGAACATGAGTTTTCCCCATCGTTTCAGAGAAAAATGCGCCGAACTTTTCGGAAAGCAAAACATCCCGTGATCTACAAACTGCCCAAATATGCAGCTTGCTTTGTTCTTGCGGTGGCTCTCGCCAGCGGTACATGGCTGACAGTGGATGCAGAAGCGCGAGCTGCTTTTTTTGCATGGGTACGGGAGCAGTACGAGTCTTTTGTTGAATATGGATTTATTGGTGAACCACCACAAAAAAGCAATGTTGTAGAGTATGATCTAACATGGCTACCAGGCGAATTTCATCTGATAGATAAACAGGCTATTGATGGGAATACCTTGATGATATATGCAGATGATTCTGGGCAACGTATAACTTTTTCCTATTCACATGGAGATAATGCCACAAGCCTGTTTGTAGCATCAGACTATACAGAGGTGAAGTCAGTTCAAGTTGGAAACATTAAAGCAGACTTCTATCAAGCTGGCGAGGAAGCCTCTGCTAATGTACTGGTTTGGTTATCAGAAGAAGATACTTTCTGTTTTTGCATCATGGCAGATCTTTCTGAGGATACCATGATTAAGCTGGCCGAGAATGTCAAAAAAAAATAATTCTAAAATTTTTAAGCAGCTGTCCAAAATGACCTCCTTTATTCGTTTACGGGATATAAGCGAATGAAGGAGGTCATCCCTTTGAAAAAACGATTTTTCCCTATCTTGTTTCTCTTTCTCATGGTGTTTTCCACGACTGCCTATGCAGCATCAACACGAGCGGCAACGGTTACTCCGAACATTTCTTTTCATGGGACAACTGCTAATTGTTCGGTATTCATCGTTGCCGATAAGCCTACGGACGACATCGACGCAGTAATTAAACTATGGCAAGGTGGTCAATGTATCAAAACGTGGGAAAAATCTTCTACAAGCTATCTTGTTTTCAGCGGTGAAGTAGCGGTTACAAAGGGGAAAACCTACGAATTAACAGTTGATGTAAGTATTTCTGGGAAAGAACTTCCAAGATTCTCTGTCAAAGGTACTTGCTCGTAAGATAACACAGGAAATGTATTAAAATACCCATAGACCATACATTTTTGACATGATAAATTCAAACAGTTTGCATTATATTATAGGCTTAGAAAGGAGTTTATTATGAAGAAAAAAATTATGTCCGCGTTGTTACTGTGTGTTATGGCTGTCCTTTTCTGTGTTCCCGCCTTTGCAGCAAACACCTCTGACACGGAAGCATCAGAACCCGTTGTCTTTAAAAGTACAAGCCTTCCGGAGTGGTTCCCTGAAGATGCCCCAGCCCCTGATCCTAACGGCGAAATCGTTACCGTTTATTGGTATGTCGATGAAAACGGTAAAACTGTGACTTATGATCCCCGGGAAAGAAAGACTGTCACTGGGGACGCTGGTACCGCTACCATCTATTGGGTGGACTCTCGTATGATCGGCTGGGGGATTACTTCTAAAACCAAAGGGCCTATGGTCTTTACCGGAAGTGTAACTACCAACCGTGGTCAATTATTCCCTCTCGGGGATATTGAATTTGATGGTGACTGCGGTGGTACCATTGACAATGTTACCACTCGAAAGGGCCAGAATAAAGCTACCCTTTCTGGCATTATGATTGACGCCAACGGACTTTCTATCACGGCGCCCGAAGTGTCTGCCAGTTACTACAAATAATCAGTTGCCATGCAAATATCCCTTATAACAAAGTTACAATTACAATACCAGACCTATGCTTTTGCTGCAAACTGTTTTAGAATTAACGAAAAAATCATGTTCTCTTTTCAAGTAAAGCCACTCGAAGAAGAACAGGCGTTATGCGAAGAATTAAGCAAATCCAGAGGAAGAACAATTTCTTTTTGGCTTAACAATATTCCATTTAGTGCATCTATAGATACTTGTTCTTTCTCAAAAACACAGGACAATAAATACTACCGAGATTTTAATATCATTGTCACAAATCAATTCTTCCTATCTCCAAATTAAACGCACTATAAGCAAGAGGGCCACAAGACACGATCTTGTGGCCCTCTTGCTAACTACCTGACTTGGACTTTACGCTTCACAATACAGTTAAGTTTGGATACCGTAAAGAATTATTTCTAAGAAATAGGTACCCACTGTTGGCATAACGGTAGACTGCTTATAAAGTGTGAGGTCAAGTATCCGCAAAAATAATCCAAAAAAATTTTAGGCAACTGTCCAAAATGGCTTCCGTTATTCGTTTACGGGGTATAAGCGAATTAAGAAAACCATCCATAAAAATGTGTGTTCCGCAGAATATAATCTTCTAAGATTCAATGTTTTGAAATTACAGACTTTTGTGAGAAAGAGGTGATACCGATGGACCTGGAAATTGAGCAGTAATTTTCTTACCCATTTCCCGACTAAAGGAGATGATTCCAATGGTTTATTATATCGTCTAAGAAGGATGCAAGGAGGCAAGGTTGAATGAATAAAAATTCCTTTTCCAAATGGATAACCCTGTCAATAAATACAATCGTTTTTTTAGTTGTTCAGTACATTCTTGGGTGTGCTACTTTTTCCTTTCAACATCACCCAATATTCATTCTATTCTTTGCCAGTGAGATGTATATACTCACAAGGTATTTGAATTTTTTGATTGATACGCTATCCAAAAAGTCACTTGCCTATACAATTTTTATCGTTACATTCCTTCTTTTACTATGCCTATTCCTTTTCATTGGAATACTCCCTATATCTACTCATTTGCAAAAAGTATGAAGGAGGCTATATGCCATGAAGAAAACGACCAAATTCATATCAGCTTTTATGGCTGCTATCCTGTGCTTCAATCTCGTGTCTTTTAGTGCCTTTGCAGCTGAACCATCTGCTACCGAAACTTCTTTTTCTGCTGCTGATCTGGCAACCTATAATCAAGAATTGGCAGATTTCGGCCTGAACGATGACGAAATTCAGCAACTCCAAAATATTACCACAAAAATTGCAAACGCAACTACCATGCGTGAAGTTGATGCCTTAATGGAAAGCTATCACGCCATTTTGGAAAGCACTCCTCTTGCTGCTGCGAAAACCATCACAAGCTATTCCGGCGGCACTCTAACACTGGACTATACTGGTAGTCTTAGCCCGATCTCTAATGTCATCTTTACAAAAGTCATTTATATGGGAAATAAGCAAGTAGAATTTTATCAAAAAGGCATGAACAGCCCTACTTTCGTTACCTTCCTTGTAGATGAACTGATTGGAAAAGGTGTAAGCGTTATCACAAAATCGGTCGCTGCAAAAATTGCAACAGCGCTTTCTGTTCCGGAGTCCGCTGTGGCTTTTCTCATTGGTACATCTGTTGCCGCTACACTGTTTGTATTCCAAAACCTCGAAACTTGGGATTTGAATGATGCCATTGAAAACAGCAGCAATGGAAAAGTTAAACTGGAATACTTCTACAGCACCAATATTGTTTTCCCATACTATCAAGAGTACCAAAACTTTGAGCCGTGGGACAACAATAAGGTTGAAATTCCTGCTAACTACGATTATGATTGGCAATCCGGCGTCTACGATTGCGAATACCTCTCCCAGTAACCCTACTCCAAAGACAACAGCTGTTTTCTTCCATTAGTCAAAAGCCTTTGGATGATGTGGGAACTAAGGCGATATATGACTATTTGTAGACACAAAACGCTACAAACATTCTTCCAGCCGAAAGAATCGCTGTTCGCACTATATTCCCATCCAACAGCCTGATCCAATCCTATTTTACTTGGCTGTTTGATTAAAATGTGCCTATCAACAGCACAGCTATTTACTTTTTTCTTCATCCGTAAGTATCTGTTCACCTGTACGGTTCAAGGGGGTATAAAAATGGACTGCCCCCCAGTCCACATACGAATCGGGCGGCAATTCTGCCGCCCGATTTTTGTTTCAAAGCCATCTGCAAAGGAGTAGGAATCCACTGTCGGCAAAGTGGCAGACTGCTCCCCAGGCGTGGGATCAGGGGCGTTACAGGCATCAACAGGGACATTTTCCGGCTGCACTACCGGGGATTCATCAGACGCATCATCTTCCGGCACAGGTGCGTTTTCCGGCTCGCCAGGGCAGGGCAAGTCAGAGCATAAGGTATAGAGATTGCTGGTCTGTCCGCCGTTCTTACGCTCGTCAAACCGGGCCTGTTTGACGATATATCCCGCCTTCACCAGCTCATCCAGTGCTCGCTTTACGGTAGACACCCCATAGCCGCACTTGGCGGCTATGGTCTTGATAGAGGGGAAACACTCACCCTCTTTGTTGCAATGCAGGACCAGGACTTGCAGCACAAGCCGCGCTCTGGGCTTCAGTTCAGAAGAAAATGCCCGCTGCATATACTCAAACTTTGCCATATTCCAATCCTCCCAATCATGTCTTACTGTTACAGGCGCTTTTCTCCTGCAATATACTTCTCCACCAGCGGCCGGTAGATCTGTCCGTTGGCTCGTTTCGCAAACAGGTCGTGGGATGCCGCCGCAATCTGAACATCTTCCCCAAAGAGTTCCATACAGTATTCCTGAATTTCCTGCGGTACACAGATCGCTACCGGGCGCACTTCCAACGAACCGCACTCGGACAATGCCTTGTGGAACACCGGAATCTCATAGGGCAGGACACTTCCGCACAGGAGCCGGTGATCCGCGTCACGGAAAATAGAGGTGGGCGTCTGCATCACGCCGCAGTCATAGATGATAAACTGATACTCCTTATCCGGCTCGTTGGTCAGGTAGCAGTCGATCCCATCAATGGTGTAATGCTCCCCATCCGGTGCCGCTTCGTAGATATTCAGCAGGAGCTGCAGGTGGCGGTTCTGATTGACTTCGATATACGCCACCTCCGCACCTCTGGCCGCCAGCCAAGAGGCCAGGTTAAAGGCCGTCACCGTCACGCCGCTTCTGCGCTGCGAACCGGCCACGGCAATACGGATATTCCGGGCGTTCCAGCGGTACGGAATAATTTCATCCGGCTCCGGGGCTTTCTCACGCTGAGTAACTGGCTGTTCGTAGACGGGAGCCTTTACCACATACCGCTGCATCCCATCTTCGGAAAGTGCTTCTGTCAGCTCGTCCAAGGCGTCCTCCATCGTTTCACCCGTAACCAGATTCACAACGTCGATGGACAGTAACCGCTGTACCTCGCCGTTCACATCCTCGCAGCCGGAGAGGATGACGATGATCCGGGCGGAGAACATCATCTGAAAGGATTGCAGGGCAAGGGTGAAATCATTGCCGCTTTCCTCGATACACGCCGCATCCACCACAAAGAATTTGGCGTTGGCATAATTGCGCATATCTTTGGTAACGAAACTTTTCAGGCTGAACCGGCCGACCAGTTTTTTGGCGGGCAGAGTCATATTCCGCACAGCGGGGTCGATCAGGTTGCTTTTCTGGTTACTCGTCAAGTACAACAGCATAGGATTCACCTCCCATATTTTCAGCACTGGTTTTGTCATCCGCCCCACCGGTCAGCAAGAGGACGATGCCCACCACTACGATCACGATGTAGATAAACAGTTCAATCAGCTTGTTTCGGTTATTCATATCGCACCCCTTTAGTAGATCGCCCACAGGGGACCGCCTGCTGCGGCGCCCTTTCTGGCCTCATCCAGAATAATTGATATATCCCATTCCTGTTCGCTTCGTTTTTTACTGGCAGGATCGGCCACCAGGATTTTTCCTTCAGAGGTCACTCCACGCAGCACCATAAAGTGACCACTGGATGTGAAGTGGCCTTTCGACATGAGTGCCACAATCAATTTCCCGGATGCCAAAGCATCCACCACAGCTTGCGGGTCATCGGTGCTGATGCTTTCCCATTGAAGCCCAAAGCCCTCCGCAGCCCCCGGTATCAACGAGTGATAGGACCCGTTGCCGGAACACCAATAGCCGTTCTGATACGCCCATTCTGCCATTGTGGGGGGATCAACAGTCTGGTCTGTCAGGCTGGATACCACAATCGCCATAGAGGTCGGGCCACATCCATAACCGCCGATATTATCGGTTCCATACGGAAGATCGGCCCAACGCTCATCCAACTGATTGTAGTAGACAACTTCGGTTGCCCCATCCGTAAAGATGACGCCCTCATAGCTCTGACCACTACCGTCTATATAGTCTTTCTCATAAATGCCGAGCTGCTGGTTGTAACCATATTGCTTCTGAAAATCCTCTACCACGTTTACCTCATCACCAATCAACCATTGGGACAGCACGGAAAAGGGGCTGGTAATGAGGTACAGGATGAAGGCAATCAAAAGCAAAAGCCCCAGAACCGGGGCCAGGATCATAAACAGGATTCTTTTCCGGCTCTCGGAGTCGGTAGCCGCCTGCATAGCTACCTTTGCCAAAATTTTTGCAGTCAACGGATCAACAGCCAAAAAATCACCTCCATAATCAGTCCGGTTCCATACCGGGGGCTTCCATCATCTGCTCCATTTGCAGATTGAACGCCTCCCGCCGTTTACCGGCGCTGTCGTCAATTTCAAACACCTTTTCTCCTTTGTCATTTTCCCGGACAGATACCATGTAGTCCCCATTGGCGATGAAGCAGGCCGTAAAGAGCGCCCGAATCGCCGGGGCAGGCATCCGCGAAATCTCAAAAGGAGTAGCAGCACACTTGCTGTTCCAGGAAAAGAGGTTGCGGGCGGCATCCGCCGTAATCTTCATCCAGTCATATTCAAACTCCTCTTTCCGCATCATCTTGGTAAAGTCGATTCCCTCCGGGCAGAGGTAGCGATCCATCTTCTGAAAGAGAGCCGGATGGGAAGCCATCAGGAAAAGGGCGGCATGGTAGGAAGCGTCCAAATCACTGCCCCTCCAACGTATGGCAGCCATCTTGTTGACCAGGTATTCGTATCGTTCCGCATGATTCATCTGAAAACCTCCTGTGTGGAATAAGTAAGGCGACCGGGATTGCTCCCGGCCGCCACCGAATTACCGGCCGCCAGCCTTGCCCATATAGGAAAACTTGTAAGCCGGAATCTCAAAGTTCACATGAAGCCGCTTGGACCCAATGATAAAGAGCGCGTGTCCGCGCCGCTTGCTCTCCAACAATTCCTGCTCCGCGTCCGTCAGGTTGTAGAGGTCTTTGGTTTCCTGAAGGTTTTTGCCGTCGCAGCCCATCAGAATTTTATAGCACGGAATATCCAAAAGGGCCTGCCCGTACATCTTGACCTCCGGGGCCAGGAAATCCACCACGGAATGAGAAATGATTGCCAGTCCAGCTTCATACTTTCTTGCCCGCTTCTCCACATTACGCAGGAACACCAGGGATTGCGGAACCTGCGGGTCAATCATCAGATATGCCTCGTCACATACCAGCAGGCAACGCTCATTCCGGTCGCGGCTCATTTCCTCCCAGCACCAGCTCAACAGGTTCAGATACTGCGTGCGCTTGACATTATCCGACGCATTTTGCAGGTCGTGGGTATCCAGGCAAATAAACCGGGAATTGGCCTCCAGCGTGGTGTGGCCGTTCCACAGAAAGCTGTCGCTGCCCGCTGCGGCGTCGTACAGCAGCATTGCCAGATCACGATATACCGGATTCTCCTTGTTGGCCTCCGCTTTCTTTTCCAGCAGGGCGTGAAGGTCGGACAGAATGGGAAAATCCGTGGCCTTGAGCTGCCGAATATCCGTTTCCCAGAAGATGCCGAACTGATTGTAGAGTTCAATGATCGTCTGCTTGAGGATCGCTTTCTGCATATCCGTCAGGCTGGGCAGATACAGGGAAAATTCAATCTCCAGCGTTTTCATGTGCAGCGCCATATCAGACATACCGTTTCCTTCATCGGTATAGAGTTTGTCGGTTTCATCGTCATCGTCACGGGGCGCCGGTCTGATCTGCAAAAGGTTGGAGCGGCCGTTTTTTCCACCGCCAGCATTGAGCCAGCTTCCGTTCAGGTTCCGGCACATATCCTTATATTCGGATTCCGGGTCGATGCACAGGATTTTCGTCCCCTTCATGTATTCCGAAAGCATGATGTGCTTCACAACGGTACTCTTGCCGATACCGGCCACACCCATAATCACGAAGCTGCTATTGGTGCGGTCGTTTCCGCGCTCCCAGGTATCCAGAATCACCAGGCCACCGTTGCTGTCCTTTGCAAAATAATAGCCCCGGCCATCGTTGTAACCGGAGCTGGCAAACGGGAACCCGCCCACAAAGGTACTCATGGGAATAATGCGGGACACAATGCTGTCCACCGTGGAGTTGGCCGGATAGGTGGGAGAAATGCTCTGGAACCCTTCCTTTTGGAGATTGGCGAGAGTGCGCACCTTACACTTCTGGATATTGAAGGCGCTCTCCACACGGCGGCAGACCTTTGTGAAGTTGGCTTCATCCTGTGCAATCGGCATCACGGTCAGCGACATCATGGCAACCGTTTCGCCCTCTTGGTCGATCCGCTGCATGATTCTCTCGCCATCCTCGGCGGCTTTCTCGGCGCGCTGCCGGGTCAGCGGGTCTTTGGCACTGTCAGCGGCGCCGCGCTGTTGGACAATGCTTTTGGAGATTGCGGAAATGAGCGAACCATTGTCAATGGGGGTAATCCCCACCGAAACAATGGTGCTGGGGATGTTGGTGATCTTGGAAAGCCACCCCATATCCACCTTCTGCGGATAGCGGACGGCACCGTACACCTTGCCCAGATTTTCACCGATGACCAAACTGTTTCGCTTGATTTCCAGCCCCATCGGGGTAATGACATTTAACAGCGCTTCATTGACGGGAAACGCTTCTTCTTTTTTCTTAGAACCTAACAATGATCCACCTCCAACTGTTGATTGCGGTATGGCACCCCAATGTAGTCCAGCACAGCGCCGCACCCCAATTTGTTGATGCAGTAGTCGTACTGTTGGGGGTGCGTTACCTGCATAAGCTGAAACCGATTCGGCTCATGCTCCAGATGAACGCCGTACATACAATACATACACCCCGATCTGGAAACACCGGTGGTTTTCAGAATCGGGGTGCCGTCCTTCTTGCGGCTCTCCACAATATCCCCATAGATGGGGGCATAGGGAATGCCGGTCATTTTCAGATACCGCAAAATATCTTCTTCCAGCCAGAACGCAAGGGGCTGGCTGAGGGGCCGCTGACGCTCGAAGCCATTGCAGCCAAACTTGATCCAGGATTGCTCCCGCAGCTTGCTTTCGCAGGCCAAAACGCCTGTAATCGGGTGCCGTCCGGTCTGCCTTTCAAATTTGTTCAGCGGCGCTTTTTTCATGTGGTAACAACACCTTGCCGAAATTTTGAAGGGAGCGTCCAGAAGGTATTTGTAATTCTCGCAGTTGTAGATCGACTTCTTTCCGTTCTTGTCCAGCAGTTCTCCATTGATTCTTGCCAGACGGTAAGGTTGTCCCTTTCTTGCGCCATTGATAACATCCGAGATCTCTTTGGAGATGATCGGATAGCCGTACTTCTCAAGAATCTGAGTGAACGGATAGCGCGGGCGAAGCCAAATAACATTGTCTTTCGTTTTTACGAAATCGCGCAGTTCGGGGTATTCCAACCCCGTGTCAACATACACGGCAGGAATGTCGGGATAGACCCGCCGTGCCAGATCAAGCAGCACGGTGGAGTCTTTACCGCCGGAAAAGCTGATAAAGACCTGTCCATCGTACCGCATATACCATTCCATGATTCTCGTCTGCGTAACTCTGATTTTTCTTTCGAGGCTCCAACCCTGCATGATTTTCAAATCCTGCCGGGTGTGCTTCATGCTTAAACAACACCTACACTTTCCAAAATGGGGATCGCGGCGTTGACACCGGAATCCTCTAAATGCACATAGGCGGGATTGTTGACCAGATTGCACAGCCGGACAATATCCTGTTGGTCTAAAATCTCAGTCTGAATCCCACTGTCTGAAAAATATCCGCCGAGCAGCTTGAGTTTCTGAAGCAGTTCACGCTCCACACCATCACTGACCTTATCCCAAATCTTGATGTAGAACTGTCGTTCCACAACCTCGCCGGAAAGAGCAAAGGCGCCCATCTCCACGATCTCCTGCTTCAGCAGTTCCTTTTGCTTCACATCAGAAGAAGAAGTAAGCGTGGCAGACAGTTCCGACAACAGCGGAGAAATATCTACCGGGCGGGATACGGCAAGAAGCTGAAACGGGTACTGTGCGCTGGACAGGCTCACCGTAAGCTGCTTGGCAATCAGCCGCTTTTCGTTTTTGCTGAACAATTCTGTGCTGATCGGGTAGATTTTCAGATATGCCAGAGCCAGATTGTCACGGGTATAGAGGAAGTTCCCCCGAATATCCTTCACATTCACAAACTCATTGGCGGTGATCTGGGCCAGTTCTTCCTTGTCCTTGTTCTTCGATTTTTTGTGTTTGGCCGACAACTTCAGAAAAATCAGCGTCCCACCGCCCAGCAGCGCACAGACGCAGATCATAATAATCGGCAAAAGCAATTTATCGACCTCGCTTTCTTTGCCATAAAAATAGGCCCTGCTTTTCAGCAGAGCCGTGTCTTATAGTTCCAAATCTTCTTCATCTTCGCTTTCTTCACCGTACCCAAAATCCAACTCGTCCGATTCAAAAGAAAAGCTGTGGTCTGAGATGCAGTCCAGGGCATCGCTGGCGTTCAGCTCGTCAAAATGCTCTCGGAAGAAAGCCAAATCCTCCTCGTCAGCCCGCACGGTTTCGCCATCTCCATAGAGATAGGTCTGAATTTTCGCTTCGATGGTATCCCCCAGGGGCCATTCGGCAAGAACCTCGGAGATTTCATCACAGTCCAGCAGTTCATCCAGCCCATCAGGGCTACCGGGGACAAAATGCTCTGTCATCAGAGAGTGGGGGGCATCCAGAGTCACCACCGAAAACATTTTGCTCATCGGCCTGCCTCCATATCCTCTCCGGCTCCGGTGTCCATGTCCCATCCCTTGCCGAACATGAGGTTCATAAACTCTTTCATGTCGGCGGCGGACCGTACTTCAAAGGATACCGCTGCGGGGACCGGCTGCGGAAAATACTCCTGATACATGGCAATCTGTTCATCGGTCAAAGAAACGCCCCGTCCTTCCGGGGTATCGCCATAGAGGAAAAAAGTTCCGTGAAGGGTATCCGGCCCGTACTGTCGGTTCTCCGGCAGACCTGTCAGTTTCCCGGACGCATTGCAGCAGAGAACCGTTTCGCAGGGCAGAGGAATACACTCAATATCCCCGCCCACAAGTTCCTGCCGGTGTTCCAGAGAATCCTCCAGCATGGTCGTATAAGGCGCCCGTCCAGGTTCAAACACCATAATCCGAATCGTTCTGTTGTCGTTCATATCCATTCTCCTTTTCCTTACGGATTGCCCGGTGCGATATGCCAATCATCATAGAGGGAGCCGCTGATCGTTACATCATCGGTGAGATTCATAGCGAGCATCCCCGCAGGCGTCCAAATATCCATCACATGAGTATTGACCGTGTAGCTCCCGTCCGGGAACCAAACCGGCGAAAAATGCACCCGCTGGTTGTAGGTACTGTAAATGTTTTTGGCAAACTGGAACCGCGCCGTTGTTCCGCTGGTGAGCCGTTCAAGCAGCCGCCAATAGGTTCCATAGCCAAACTCCGGGAAGTAGGATACGGCTGTCTGCCCATAGGTATAATGCGACAGCGGAGCAGAGGTACTGACGGTTGCCGTTACAGTGTTTGTTACGCCATAGCCTGATTTCATCAAATCGCCCGAAGCGGTGGGAACCTTTTCGTCCGGCTCGATTCGGGTGGTGGCGGTCATGCTGGCCGAGTAATTGTCCCGGAAGTAATCATACCATCCATCGTCTACCCAATATCCTGTGTTTTTCCCTGTGCTGTGCCACACCCAATAGGGGTGCCATTTCGCCCACCAGACACTCCATGCTGCATAGGTCTTGGTTTCTCGGCTGGGAACGCTGCTGGCCGCCCAACTTCCCATTGTATCGGTGGCTTTCGGGTCGGGCGGGTCGTTGCCGGAGAGATCTACCACCTTTGCCCGAATGGTGCTTTGGCTCAACGAACCTTTGTTAGTGCTGACATAGATGGTAATATCCTGCGGCTCCGACGGTGTATGCCACTTTACCCAGGCAATCTGACTATCTCCCGATGGAATCACAATATTGTTCATCCGGTAGGTGCTGCCGTTGATACTAAAGGATACCGTAGCAGGGCTATCAGGATTGATCTCCGATCCCGCATAGAGCGTTACCGGCGTGATGACATCTGTATCCACACGATACTCGTAGTCATAGTCGGTTGGCTCCGGCTGTTCGGGCGGGTCGGTAAACCATACAATACCCATACCCAGATAGGTGATAATAGTATCGTTGGAACAGGTCTTATTGGTAGCCCCTGTATAGGCCGGAAATCCCATATCCGCATATTCCAGGAACATAGCCAGCGGCAGGTTTTTATGGGTCAAACTCGTCATGGTCTTACGCAAGGACCCGCCTGCCTGATTATCATAGAGCGCGGCTTCATGGGCAGTCATGGCCATCATAATTCCGTTGTGCTTAAAATAGGCGATTGGCTCCAAAAACAGCTTGTACTGTCCGCCAATCAGTTCCTCGTATGCGATTCCGGTCTGCTGCGCCACCAGTTTTACCGCATACTCGGAGCAGAAGTATTTCTTGATTGCTTCAATGCTGGCGCTATAACTGCCGGTGCTTATGATACGAGGCAACGCAATATCCGGTTTCTTACAGGTATAGCCACTTGTGCTTGGTGAAATGCTGGCACCGTTGACATACTGAATTTTACTGACCTTACCAAAGTGAATCTTGATAGACGGTGTATTGCTGGATAGGTCAAATGGTGTAGACACCGGTTGACCGGATTCCGCATCTACGACGGTAATCCGCACACCCTCCATACCAGGAGTCCAGGAGTTCTGCGAGGTTCCTTGTCCCATACCGCCGCCACCGCCATCCACGTTTCCGCTTCCTCCGGTTTCTGCCAGGGCGCTCATAGGGCAGATACCCAACAGCAGCACAAGTGTGAGCAATATTACAAATATCCGCTTCAAAAACGCACCTCCAATCAAATTAGTTGAGGACAAAAAAAGAGTACGGTATCGCTACCGTACTCTCCGGGGTTGTTATCAGCCCATGTTGCCGACCTGTTTGTTTATATCTCCATCGGAATGAACATTCTCCTGAACGGTGCCGCCGCCCTCGTCGGTGATCCAGCCGAAGCCCTCCAGATAGATGGAACCGCCCTGTGTGTCGCCGGTCTGGGGTTGGTTGCTGTCCGGCTCATGCACAATCGGCTCATCCTTTTCGCTGGCCGCCTGCTGTTCCTCCTGAGAAGGTGCCGGGGGCGGAGTGGTTTCGGGTTTCTTTTCACTGTCGGTCAGGTTAACATCCACCTGATCTTCTTCCTCCACATTCAAAACAGCATCGGTCTGGTTCTGGCTGTCAGTCGCTTCGGGTTTAGAGGTGTCCGGCACCACAACCAGCGGTTCGCTGGAGCTGCTGTCCGGGGTGTTGCTGCTATCCACATCCTCGGCAGATACATCCGAGGGGGTGGATGCCGGATCAACGGTTGTGGTCTGCCCACCCTTGCCCAGCAGCACTGCGGCAATCACAATTACCACAACGGCGGCTGCGCCAAGAACGGCCAACAGCTTCTTGTTTTTTGCACTCATTTGAAAACCTCCTTGTACGGTGATTTTATATTAAAATGATGGTAATATTTCTCGCCATCATTATACCATTTGCACAAATACGGCGTCCAGGTGTGATTCCTGCCAAATATTTTTTTGCGCTATGGAAAAGCGGCAGGGCGAAATACACAAAATTAAAACCTGGGAACATATTTGGCGTTGAGTTTCATGGTGATCTGCATGGGGGGCAGATGCCCGAACCCAAAGGAAAGCGGCACATCAACAGTGATTGTCCCTGTGACATTGAGCTGCGTAATGCCATCCGGCACAGACGGGGCCAGCGGAGCATTTTCTACATCCAGGTGCAGGTCGTACAGACGATACTCCAAATTCTCGCCGCTGTACTTTACATACTGCCCGCCCTCGTATTCAATGCCCAAAACATCTTGCAGGCGGGCGTACACATTGCCGCTGGTAACATTCTGTGACCAGGACGAACCGGCAAGTTGATAGCCACCGGAGTAACCCTCACGCAAACCGGCATAGGCTTCATCCCAATTCTCGGTGGCCACATCTACAATGGCGGACTGGACAGAATCACGCACCCCCTGCGCAACGATCATCAAGCGCATATACTCAAAGGTCACACAGGCCAGAATCAGGCAGCAGAGGACAACGGCCAAAATCATCGGTACGCCTTGCCCGGATTTGCTTTTCAGGACTTCTCGAATCTTCTTCACTTCCAATACACCTCCGAAGTCCCGCTGGCCTTTGCTGTCAGAGTGACAGGAAAGGATGCAAACTCACCGAACAGCCCAATATTGACGGTGGTTGTGAGGGTCACTTCCACCTCGTTGCCGAGCTGGATTTTTCCGGTGTCGCTCCATGAGATATTGGGGTCGAGTCCGGTTTGCTCCCGCAAATCCGCTGCTTTTGCGTTTGTGGCAGAGCCAACCTGCCCATTGATTTCCGCAGTCCGAACCAGTTCGTCCGCAAAGACATCAAGGTTCTGCTTTGCCACGAATACCGGTGCAATGCGGACCACCAAAGCCAGAACCATTGCAATCGCCAGAACCAGGACACACACATCCACAAAGCCCTCGCCCCGTTTGTCCTTCAGAAGTCGTTTCAAGGTTTCTCCACCTCCTTTAGAACAGTTCGCCAAAGGCTTCCAACACCACATAGCCCAGGACACCCAGATACATCAGCAGGAAACAGCCCAGCAGCATAAAGGAATACTTACGCATTTTTCCCGGCTGCTTCATGGCTTCCAGTTTCAGTTTTTGAAGTTCCAACTGCTTAAAGGTCATAGAAAGCATCTGGAAATACATGATACCGTTGTCGCCGCGCTTGACCGAGATCAAGCCGCGCACCACATCGGACAGCATGGTGCTTCCAATCCGGCTCTCCATGCGGGTGAGTGCGTTTTCCTCGTTGCCGGATGCCATATCCGCAATCGTGATTTCCAGTTCCCGCTTCATGGCATGACCAGCATTTCTCTGGTAGGATTTCAGGATGTTCAGCACATCACGGGATGCCCTGAGTTCCTGTTCAATGGTGTTTACAAATCTGGGCAGCTCGGCTTCGATTTCTTCCCGGCGCTGTTGAACGATCTCGTCCGCTCGTTTCTGCTCTTTGAAGTAAACTGCCACCGCCAGAAACACAATGACCGGCGCAAGGATCGGGAAAATCAGAAGGGCCGGGATAATCAGCAGAGCAATCAGCCCAGCCTTTACCCAGGCCGCCGCAATATAGGTTTCCGGGGACATTTTAATTTCAGCGGATTTCAACTGCGCCTCCAGCTTCTTCCGCTTATAGTTGTCCAGATGTACCAGTGGCGAAAGCCGCGCCGCCATATCGAACAAGACAGCGTTGATGCTGCCTTTCTGGGACTTCCCTCGGCTCGTTACGGTCAGAACCGCCTTTGTGCTTGCGGAAGTCGGCAGCCGGAGCAGCCCAGCCAATAAAAAGAACGCTCCCAGGCCAAAGAGCGTCCCAAAGCATAGTAAAATGAGATACAAAACTCGCGTCACCTCAATTCTTTGTAATAGAGCCGTTTGGGGCCGGTGTTGCGGCTGTCGGCTCTGGGGCGCCCCGGCACATTCCAGTTCCCGCCGCCTCGCAGTCCCGGCGCACATTGCCAGCCGGAAGCCCGCAGGCTGGCTCCGTTTTCGGTTGCAAGGGTGTAGGTGATGATTTTCTGATAACCCATCAGTTTCGCAATCCGGGCGCACCGGCTGTAAAGGAAGCTGCACCCATTGGCAATACCATCGGTGCAAAGCCGGGTCACTTCCGCTGTTTTCCCATCATCCAGTCGGCGGGCAACGGGGCGCCCAACAATCGCAACTCCATGAACGGCGTCCAAATCATCTACGACAGCCACACAGAATTTGCAGCCGCGCACCTGTCCACTGTGCCGGTGATGCGCCAGAACAAACGCATTGGCGTCCCGCAGGGAGATCGGTAGCACTCTCGATGGTATCACCTCCTGACGGGATCAACGCTTGTATTCTACGGGCTTGGTGAGCCGGATCACCGCCGCAAACGAGATCAGCAGCACCAGCAGACACACCGCCAGAATCCCTTTGCCAAAGCCCGTATTTACAAGCACATCGTACCAGTCTTTATTCAGGAAGTATAACAATGGGATATTGCCAATGAGCAGGAACGCCATTGTGATAAATTCCTTGAAAGGCTCATAAAGCAGGTAGTCCAGTTCCGCCGCAACAATCCGCATATCCGAGAGTTTCCCGATGATCGGGGTGAGCGTGCTTTTCAGGCTCTTATCGTCCTGACAGGCGATAGCGGCGTCCACCCATTCCCGAAACACATAGTTGTCCAGCTTGGGCTTCATGTTGGAGAGTGCCTGTTTCACATCGGCGCTTATCATATTGGTTTCGGCCAAGAAGCCCCGGAACACATCTGCCACAGGCGGGTTCAGGTAATGAATGTTTTCTTCCACAGCGGTTATCATGCTCTCGCTGCGCAGATAGGAACTTGTGATGATAGACAGTCCGGTTTCAATCTCGTTGTTCATCAGCTTTTTATAGCTGTGAGAGGTGAACAGGACATACCAGAACGGGAGCAAGCCCATCCCGGCCGCCAAAACCGGCAGCATAAAGTAGTTCTGAATCACAATACAGATCACAGCACCCATTGCCGCCAGGAACAGAGAGAAAGCACAAATGGCGGCAAACTTCCCACCCTTTCCGGTGAGAATCAACATCTCCCGTGCTTCCAGCACGGTTTTACGGATGCCCTTCGGCTCTTTGGGGTGGTTGACCTGCTGGATTTGCTTGGAAATCGGCTGTCGCCGCCCAGAAAGCGGCTTGGTCAGTTCCTCCGCAAATGTAAAGGGGGTCATGCCCAGAATCAAGAAGATGCCTGTCAGCATCCCGACAAAGGCCAGCAAAATCAATACAATCACGCAGTTTCCTCCTTTCCAGTATCCAGTTTTACACCGCCACCAGCGATACGCTCCAGCAGACGGGGCGGCATACCGTTTTCCAAAAGCCGCTTTTGCAGGCTGGCCGAGATCGTGGATACCTTTTGAAACTCGCCATGCACCTTTACCTTGCCATCTTGGATAGAGGTTTCCGACACATGATAGCGGTAGAGGGTGTGGAGCTGCCGGGTGCCGTCCTCCAGAATCTCACATTCAGTGATCTCCATGACGCGGCGGCTGTTGTCCTCCAGCTTCTTCACAAACAGAACGATAGGAAACGCTTCTGTCACCAGGTTATACAGGGTTTTATCGCCCATGTCGTATTTCTGGGTACACAGCGTCACCATACGGTAATAGGTTGCTTTGCAGCTATTGGCATGGGTAGTGGTGATAACTGCGTGGCCGGTGCGGGCCGCCTCTTGTGCGGCGAAAGCCTCGGCCGATTTCATCTCACCGACACACACAATGTCCGGGTTACAGGTCAGGGCAAACTCCAAAAGGCGCTCCTGATCGTAGTTCTGCTTGGGATCGTCAGAAAAACGGGTAACGGTATGGACTACATTGTTGATGACATTTCCTTCGGCGTCCTCTTTCACAAGGTCAAATTCGCGGCACCCATTTTCAATGGTGAAGATTCTCTTTTCGTTGGGAATGGTGGAGAGAATCCAGCTCATCAGCGTGGTTTTACCGCTGCCGGTGGAACCAGTCACACAGATGGACAAACCGAACCGGAGAACTTCGGCCAGAAAGTCCAGCATTTCGGCGGTGGCTGTCCCGTAGCCAATGAAATCATCACGGCTCAACTTCTTGGGATTCACGATACGAATGGATGCAGCCACACCTTTTTCTTTGTCCGTGAGCGGATTGCCCAGAACCGTGATACGGATTTTATTGGAGAGATGGCCCACCACACCCGGCTGACTGTTATCCAGAATCATGCCGGACTTATGAAGGAGTCTGCGGATTACATCAACAGCGTGCTGTGGGGTCTGGAACCGATCTTTGGTGGGAACCACACGCCCGTCCGCATAAGTGATTTTCACATCTTTCCACGAATTGATGTTAATTTCCTCCACATCATTTGCGAAAAGATAGGGCGTCAAGAAGGAGAACTCGGCCATTTCCGTATAGAGTTTGTCGATCAGTTCCTCATGGCTCATGCCCTCAACGCCCAGACTGTAATCGTTGAGATACTTTGCGATGTATGCGGTGATCTGCTGGTGCTGCTCCTCCGGGTTATCGGTAATCAGGGTCGAATACTTGCTGGCGAGATATTCCTGAATCTCTGCCAGCACTTCGGGAAATGTCCGCTTGTTCCTGCTGGTATTGAAGAACAGGTCAATATTACTTGCCATCTCCGAACACCTCCCCGGCAATAGCGGCAATGACCGGCTCATAGGTCTTGGCCTCTTTACCGGAAAGCGGTTCCAGCAGTTTCAGCGTCGCCGCCTGTTCCTCCAACGAAGGAAGATACGGCAGCCGGTATTTCACACCGCCAAAGGAGTTCTCATATTCGCTGCCACCCTGATAAGGGCGCGTGTTGGACAGCACCTTGATGTGCTGTTCCGGTTTGAACTTTCTGTCAGCAACCAGCGACAGATAGGACGAGAAGTAGGAGATGGCCTTCAGGTCACAGCTGCACACCCGCAGCACATCATCCGCCACCTCCAGTGCGGTGGTCGCCAGCACATTGCCGGTCAAAAGGCTGGTGCAGTCCACAATCACATAGTCTGCGATGTGCCGCAGCAGAACCAGCATATCCACCGCCTTTTCCTTGCTGTACTCCGCATGGGTAAAGACATTTTCACCGGCCTTGTAGCCCAGAAAGCTGATATAGGGGTTTTTCTCACAGGGAACACAGGTCTTGAGAACCTGTTCCTGCGTCATTCCGGGAGCCGCCAGCAGTTCGCCTACGGACACATCCGGCAGTTTCTTCTCGCTGACCACAGCCGGAAGCGTGGGCGCCGTCACATCGGTAAACACCAGCACCACATTTTTCTTCCGCTTGGACAAGTCCAGGGCCAGTTTGACCGCAGTTACGGTTTTACCGCCCCCAGGGCTGCCCCACACAGCAAGCATCTGTTTCTGCTTATTCGCCATCGGTATTCTCAACCTCCTGTTCCTCTGCGTGTTCATTGCCGGCCGCATTATCACCGGTGTTGTCGGCCACATTGTTATCATCGGATACCTCACCCTGTTCGCCATCCTGAGCTGCGGTATCTTCCTCCGGCTCCACAAAGAACTGATCCTGAGCTGCCAGGAACTTTTCGGCGTTCTCACGGGTTCCACGGTACACAAACGCCAGGTGCAGACTGTTGGATTCCTCCAAATGCGCAAGGAGTTGTGCCTGTTCGGTATTTACCAGCAGGGTAATGGTGGACGGGAGCGATTCTTCGGGATTTTCTTCCTCGTCATCCTGGGGCGCCTGATATTCCTTGTCGGCGCCGGAACTCTGTGTTGCGGCCAGGACCTCTACATACTTGAGTTCCGGGGGCTGGGTGGTTTCTCCTGTGTCCTTATCGGTTGCAAAGAGCATGATGATGTCACCAGCTTCCACCTTGCCGGAACCACCTTTGGCAAAGGTGGGAATGGTAACGGAGATCGCCACTTTGGAACCGTCCAGCTTGGTCAGGTACTCGTACTGAGTCAGTGGTTCAGAAGAAAGCCAGCCGGTGTTTACATCTGTGTTTTTGCGAAGCTCTACATCGGTATATCGGCCTACTACCTCGTCAAGTGATGTGGCAATGGCGTCAGACATACCGGACGCGCCTCTGGTGTAGACCTCAACCATATCCGCCGTGATATAGGTGCCACGGGGAATCACCTCGGCTTTCACCCGTACCGCTTCGGTCTGGGCCTTCAAACCCGCATTGAAAAGGGGCGTGATGCCAAAGCAAACCAGGACGGCCAGCAGGATACAAACCGCACCGATAATCGTCCGGTTTCTGAAAATATTCTTGTTCAAGTTGATACCTCCATTTGTTCAGATTACAGCGGCCGCAGCCGCCAGCCAATAAGCAGTTACGCCGCCAATGCAGAAGAATGGGGCAAGTGGCAGCCGGATGGAAGAAAAGTCCTGTCTGCGTACTCCAAACAGCATCACTCCTGTAAGCACGGCCAGGATCAGAGATAAAATGCTGTGCAGCAAACCAGGCCACACTCCCAGAACAAAGCCACAAGCCCCCATCAGCTTAATGTCCCCACCGCCAATGGCAAGGGTTTTCCCATGTGTCAGTAATGCAGCCAACAGGTACGGACCTCCCGTAACAAGAAGCCCCGCCACAGAAGCGGCGGGGCGCAGCTCTATCAAGCCACAAACTAAAATCATGGCCGGAATCAGATTGGGAATCTCTCGTTCTTTCATATCCCAGAGCGCAGCACAAGCCAACAGCAGGCCAAATACCACGCCTTTTACAATCAGAGGATTCATGGCTCCATATCACCGACCCACTCCAGATCCGGGTTGTCCAGTATCTCGCTATGCAAATCATAGAAATACCGCAGTTCCGCAGGCGGCTCACCATTGACGTCAAACTCATGGCGGCGAAGTTCATTTAACCTTTTTCCCGCTGCTTGCTTTGCCGTGCTTTGGATTCTGTCTATATCCAGATAGGAGTAATCAACTCCCATCCATTCCGTGTAGAGAGCCGCCAAAGGCTGCGGATAAGACAACAGAGCGTCCGTTTCCCACTCGTCCAACCCTTCCTCCAGATGGCAGAGGAAATCTTCTTTGATGATCTTCTCGTAGGCATGGTCAAGAATTTCTTTAGGCGGCAGGGCGGCGAGTTCTTCCATACGGGCATCAAACTCGGCTTTGGCCCGTTCATAGAGCAGATCGCCCCGATACTCGGCGCCTTTGTCCTGAAGGAAGTAGTACACCACTTCGCTGATATTGTTCGGATTCATGCAGCGATCTGGGACGGGGGTATTACGGAATAACCATGCCGATTCCAATACATTTTCCATCGAAAGTAGCATATTCCGCTGAATATCACACAGCGGAATATTTTCCAGTTCATCTCGGATTGCGAGCATGGTCTGAAGCTGCTCAAAATACGGATCGCCGGAAGGAAGTCCCTCCGGCGGTCGTGCAAAGCGATGGATTTCCATTTCCAGCTTTTCTTTTAATGCGTCAGTTTCCAGCATGAATCACCTCCATCACAGGATTTGTCGATAGAATACGGCGATGGCGGTCATTGCGACCGCCATGCCGATGATAATGGGCCACGGGTTCCAATTTTTCTGAAACATTTTATTCTCCACATTCCAACGCCTTCTGTGCAGCAAGAATTTGCTTCCCGATGGCGTAGATTACAGGAACCGTCACGGAATTACCGGCTTGCCGGTATAGTTGATTGTCGCTGTTAACTGCCCGTGCCTTATCAAACATCTCGTCCGTAAAGCCTTGCAGTCGCCAGCACTCACGGGGCGTCAACCTGCGGATCAGGCCGCACCCGGCAAAAGCTGTGCCTTGATTACAAGAGGTTTCCAGCGTCGTGGCAAGGTCTTTGCCGACCCGTCCGCGCCGCGTCTTGCTCTCCGGGAAAGAAAGGTTGATACTGTCGCCGCAGCGGGCAATATCATATCCTTGTATTATAGAGTAGTAGTTATTAAAGCCCCTCTCCAAGGGCTGTGCTACACTGTAAGGGATGCTGTGGATTGGTGATCATCTCCTACCACAAGATGGCTCAAGAAAGG
>NZ_NFHA01000028.1:0-37223 GCF_002159225.1 Flavonifractor sp. An91
AAGGCTTTCTTAGACAGGCCACAGACACATTCGCAATGCCAGAAAGCAGCTACAAAGTCCACCCACTTTTCGCTGCCATCGGCGCGGGGCGGACTGGTAAACAGGCGGTTTGCATCAGGAAAAGCGGTGTCCAGCAGGGAGATCAAGTTGTTTTTCAGCATGGTCTGTACTTTGGAATACTGTTGGTACTGACGGTAGCAGGTCTTCAGCATGAGCCGGGCATCTTCTTCCGGGACATATCTCGGAAGTGTGAGCCAGTGGTCAAGACCGTAGTTGGCCAGCTTCACGGCATCCTTCTTGTCGGTCTTGCCCCGTCTTAAACTGTTGTTCCCGTAGTCGTGCACCAGCATTGCATTGACTACAGAAACATAAAGCCCCGCGCCGTGGAGCAGCCAGGCCACCGGCGCATGGTAATTGCCCGTGGATTCCATCACCACACGGGTCTCACCGTCCAGGCTTTTGAGCAGCCTTGCCAGCTCACTCAGTTCACTGGCGGTGTGGCACACTTCAAAGGGTGAAACCACTACTTCTCCAAAAGGCCGCATGACTGCAATCGTGCTCTTGCCCTTGGAAACATCGATGCCAACACAGTTCATTCACATTCCTCCAATACCAAGAATCTGCAACCGGAAATCCATCTTTTCTCGTTGCCGATTCAATCTATTGGGTGACACGAACTCTCCGGTATCCGGTGGCTCAACCTGCTCAAATCGAACGCTGCAACAAGAGGATGGCTGACAGTCTTTCGAACGGACATAAAAGCCCAAGGAGGGATTGGTCAGCCAGTTGCTCCCCTTATTGTAGCTTAGGCACGAGATGGAGAGAAAGCCGGACTGGCTGCCCGGCTTTCCTGTCCAAATTTATTGTAATAGGAGGGATACGGCTGATTGACGAGGACGTTTCCAGACGTACCATAGCAGTTTCGATCAAGGCAACAAAGCTCACGGGCCGAGTGCTGGCCCAGGCGTGTCTGGCGGTGGGCCGGAAGATTAAGAAAACGTACCGGGCCCGCCAGACACCCCACGGAAAACAGACGGTGCGTCAGCTCATGGGCCACGGGGCCGCTACGAACAGCATCGAGGTGGAGTCCCCAAAGGATTTTGACCGGGTGGCCCGGAAATGGAATGTGGACTATGCCTTTTACAAGACCGGGCCAGACAAATACCTGTTGTTCTTCAAAAGCGGGCAGGCCGACGCCATCACCGCTTGCTTTTCGGAATATTCCCGGCGTGTGTTGAAGCGTTCCAAGTCCCAACGTGTTCCCATCCGGGAACAGCTCAAACGGGCTGCCGCTGAACTGGCCCGCCAGCCGTCCCACAAGAAAGAACGTGCAAGGGAGGCGGTACATGAGGACAGATAGCGTCAAAAAGTATGTGATACCCAATATCCCGTACCTGTTTATTCTGTGGGCCTGCCTAAAGCTGGGGACAGCTTACCGCCTGGCTCCTGGAGCAGACTTTGCCCACAAGCTCATGGGCCTGGGGCAGAGCATCGGCCCGGCCTTTGCCGACTTTGCGCCAGGGCTTGCCCCCTTCGACTGGCTCATCGGCATTGTGGGCACGGTGGGCTTTCGCCTGCTGATCTACTTCAAAGGCAAGAACGCAAAGAAATTTCGGCGGGATGAGGAATACGGGTCGGCCCGCTGGGGCACCGAAAAAGACATCAAGCCCTTTGTCGATCCGAAGTTTGAGAACAACGTCATTTTGACAAAGACGGAGTTTCTCACTATGAACACCCGGCCCAAAAATCCCGCCAACGCCCGCAACCTCAACGCCTGCATCATCGGCTCGTCCGGCTCCGGCAAAACCCGTTTCTGGCTCACGCCCCAGCTTCTCCAGGCGCACAGCTCTTATGTGTGCGTCGATCCAAAAGGCGGGGTACTCTCCCAGGTGGGGGCTTTTCTGCAACGCCGGGGGTATCAGATCAAAGTGTTTAACAGCATAGATTTTTCAAAATCCATGCACTACAATCCGCTGTCCTACATTCACAACGAGGCGGACATCCTCAAATTTGTGGACACCCTCATAGCCAACACCAAAGGCGAGGGCAAGGAGGGTGATCCATTTTGGACGAAGGCGGAAACGCTTTTGTACTGTGCCTTGATTGCCTATATCATTTTTGAGGCCCCCGCTGAGGATCGGAACATCAATACCCTGGTGGATATGATTTCCGGCATGGACGTGAAAGAGGATGACGAGTCCTATATGAACGCAGTGGACTATATGTTCAAGGGACTGGAAAAGCGCAAGCCGGATTGCTTTGCGGTCAAGCAGTACAAGAAGTACAAACTTGCCAGCGGCAAGACCGCGAAAAGCATTTTGATTTCCTGCGGCTCCCGGCTGGCCCCCTTTGACATCCCCCAGCTCCGGGAGATTATGAGCTATGACGAGCTGGAACTTGACCGCATCGGGGATCGGAAAACGGCGGTTTTCTTCACGATTTCCGACACAACCCCCACTTATAACTTCATTGTTGCCCTGGCCTTTTCGCAGATGTTCAATCTCCTGTGTGAACGGGCCGACAATGTTCACGGGGGCCGCCTGCCCCATCATGTGCGGGTGCTGTGGGACGAGGCGGCCAACACGGGCCAGGTGCCCTCACTGGAGAAGCTGGTGGCCGTCATCCGTTCCCGTGAGGTAAGCCTGTGCCTGTTCTACCAGCAGTACGCCCAATGCAAGGCCATATACAAGGACAACGCCGAAACGATCCTGGGAAACATGGACAGCGTGATTTTCCTGGGTGGGCGGGAAAGCTCCACCATCAAGGAAATTTCCGAGAACTGGCTGGGAAAGGCCACGATCTCCATGCAGACCGAGGGCCGCTCCCGTGGGCAGTCGGAAAGCTACAACCAGAACACCCAGCGGCTGGGCCGGGAGCTGATGACCCCCAGCGAGCTGGCTACCATGCCGGGCGATAAGTGCATTTTGCAGCTGCGGGGCCTGCCCCCGTTCTTCTCGTCCAAATACGATTTGAAGCAGCACCCGAACTACAAGTACACGGCTGAGGCCGATAAAAAGAAAAACGCCTTTTACCTTGATAAGCTCATTAACCGCCGCAGGCGGCCTGGGCTGAACGAGGCTTGTGAGGTGTACGAGGTAGACGTATCGGACACAGGGCCCGTAAGCAAGGACGAGGACATCCTCAACTACGATGATGTGGACGATCCGGATGCCTATGTATAAAGCACTTCTGGACAAAGTGTCCAGAGGCCGTAACCTGCCGCCTGTATGGGCGGCTTTTTTCATGGCCGGGGAAACCCCCGGAGAAATGGAGGCTATATGCAGTTCTTTTCTTCCGCTATTGATACTTTGCAGACCCTTGTTGTGGCTCTCGGCGCTGGCCTTGGCGTGTGGGGCGTTGTCAATCTCCTGGAGGGGTACGGCAGTGATAATCCCGGCTCCAATGCTCATGTGCCATAAAGTAACACATAAGAATTGATAGACAGCAGCCCACTATTCCGCAGCAACAGCGAGTTGCTTGTTAAAACCCCATTTTGAAGTTATAATGAGTAAAAACAACCTTTAGGAGGGACGGGCATGGAAATACAAGGTATTCTTAAAAATTTACGCGAGAAAAACAACCTTACGCAAGAACAACTGGCTGAACGTGTGCAAGTTACCCGACAGGCGGTTAGTCGCTGGGAAACAGGCGAAACGCAGCCAAATACAGATACCTTAAAACTGTTATCACGAGTTTTTGATGTGTCAATCAATACGCTTCTGGGTTCTCCACGGCAACTTGTTTGTCAGTGTTGCGGAATGCCATTGAATGAAGATGGTCTGATTAGCCGAGAACCAGACGGAAGCTATAACGAGGACTATTGTAAATGGTGCTATGCTAATGGGAAATTTGCATATCAATCCAAGGAATCTTTATTGGATTATCTGGTTGCGAATATGCCAAATCCCGATAACGCAGATGAAGAAACCAGACGTAATCAGTTTGATTTGTACCTTTCGCAATTAAAGCACTGGAAATAACTATATTGTCATAGCAAAGCCAGCCGAGCCAGTCAACGGTCAAGATGAACGGCGCGTACCGCGCCGCCGTTGACAGCCCCGCCCGCCTTTGCTGGTAGGCAATCAAGGGGCGACAGCAAGGAGTGCTGCCGCCCCGCACTATTATCAGAGAGGGGGAATTTCCATGACCGAAGATGAAGCCTACAAAGTGCATATCCAGTACACCTTTAACGCCTTTTGCAAGGTTGTCATTCGTCACGCCGCCATAGATATAATTTTGAAGCTGCGCCGGAGGTGGGAACGGGAAGTTTCCCTTGACTATCTGATGAATGAGAAGTTTGTCCAGCTTGCCGAGCCGGAGCAGCTTGAAGAATATCTTTTTACCGCCTGCGGCCAGACCGCCGTTCTGTACCATGCGGAACTCGCCGCCGCCCTTGCCCTTTTGCCAGAGCAGACACAGGAAGAAATTTTCCGTTACTATTTCCTGCGCCAGCCGCAGCGGGTGATCGGCGTACATATCGGACGGACACGCAGCACAGCAGGGCGGCATATCCAGCTTGCCTTGAAGCGGCTCCGGCGGCTCATGGAGGGAAAACGCTATGAGTAAACTTCTCCCCTATGAAACAATCGTCAAGGCGCATGAGGGCGACCCGGACGCAATCGACACCGTTCTTTCCCACTACGTCGGATATATCCGATACTGTTCCAAAGTACACGGGAAAGTCAGCGCCGAGGTTGAGGAACATATAAAACAGAAGCTAATCGCCGCGCTGTTCAAATTTCGCTTTGACCGATAAGCAAAGAACGAACACCGACTGTCATTAGCGATTTTCACCAGCAAGTTTACAATTCATCTATTCCCATAAGTAAGCGGTCATAGTATAATAAAGCCATCGACAAATAGTAATTATATTTTTTGAAAGAATTCTATAGAGTAAAAATATTTTGTCTTCTATGTTTTAGAAAATGTGCAACAGTCGTTCCGTGAGACTGGTATGTGCCCAAAAAAAATGGTCTATGCAAGAAAATAGATACAACAATAGTGAGCAAATGATTCAGGTAAAGATCAGATATATAATATTTTAAAGTAATTGTACATTTTTTAAGAAATTACAATGGTCATTCATCGTGTTTGAAAGAATAGGTTATTGGCGCACTTTACTTATATATCGTTTTACAGGGGCTGTTTTTTATGCAACGTTAGGGCTTACTCGTATATAGTTATGAAAATAAATAGAGAATGAGGTGCGATTAGATGAAAAATCTTGGATATTCACAAAATTTTTTGGTTAATAAAAAGTTGGTAGAACGTTTAATAAGCAAGTCAAATATTGATGTAACAGATTATGTTATTGAAATTGGTCCTGGAAAAGGGATAATAACAGATGTACTTTCTCAGCATGCTGGAGAGGTTGTTGCAGTTGAATATGATCAAGAATTATATAATAATTTAGTAAGATATCACAGTCATGATAATGTTACATATATATTTGGTGATTTTTTAAAATATAAGTTGCCTTTAAATCGCAGATATAAAATATTCTCCAATATTCCTTTTCAGATAACAGCGGATATTATTAGGAAATTAACAGACGATGTAAATCCACCATCAGATATAAATATCATAATTCAAAGAGAGGCAGCTAAAAAGAATTGCGGTATTCCATTACAAAAATATGAAGGTTTTCGTGCTGCTATAATAAAGGCACAATATAAGGTAGAAATTACACATAGTTTTAAAAGGAGCGATTTTTTTCCTTCGCCTAATGTTGATACAGTTATGCTTCATATGCAGTTATGGGATGATAGATTGAGTGGTGATGATCTTCAAAATTATAAAGATTTAGTGGCTTTTTTTTACACTAATATTAAAGGAGAGACTGCTAAAGAGAGACTTTCTATTTTATTTTCTAATGAGCAAATCAAAAGATTGGGAAAAGCCAATAGAATTAGTCTTTCAAATTCATATACGTTAATCACGGCCGAGCAGTGGATGAATATTTATTATTACTCCAAAATTGGATTGACAGATGAAAAGAAAAAAAAGTTTCAAGATGCATATAAAAAACTTCAAAAAATGAATAAAAAATTGAAAAAGCAAAACAGAACATCTTTACGAAAGTCTAGTAGCAATAAGAAATGTAGAACAAGGATTGATACTTCTAATGGTACAAAAAATAGATAGTATTGATAATTTCTATAAAAATGTGCATGGTAGTGCGAAAATCTGAGAAGAGAATTTAATGCTGGATTTTGTTGATAGTAGATTTCAATGAGTTAACCATAAAAGTATATTAGAAAGTAAAAACAACAGGGGTAGTAGAATATATTTGTTAGATACAAGAAGGAGAGATTGAATTTAAGGTCATCTAATACTCGCGGAATAGTGATAATAATGGTAAGCTGTATTGAAAAAAAACAAAATAACTAACATTATGGGATTATTTCGGTATGAATTGATGTTTTATCATCTTACATAGAATCAGAAATTTGAAAAATTAAAAGAGGACTAAGTTTATGAGAACCCTGTTCTTAACTTCAAGTGGCTTAAACGAAAAGACTATGGTATTATTTTGGAAATGTATCGGAAAAGAACCGATTAACACAAAAGCGATTTTGGTTCCATCCGCCGCAGTTGGAAATGATGGTGCGCGAGAAGGAATCATTGTATGTATGGAGCGCCTTATGAATATGGGAATACCTATGAATAATATTCTTATATATAATCTTGCGTTTTTACTTTCCGATGGATATAAAAGAACATATTCAAGTTATATTAGTGACATACCTGTACCGTTTCGCTTAATGAGTGTTCAAGAACTCACTCAATATGACATGATTGCTTTTTGTGGAGGAAATGCCCATACGCTTCTTAGCGAAATAAACAGAACAGGATTTTCGAAGCCCCTAAAGCAAGCAATAGAGAATGGATTGGTGTATCTGGGAATTAGCGCAGGTAGTATGATTGCTGCCGGAAATTTTTCCGATGGATTAGGATATTTAGCAAATCCGTTGATACCACACGCTGAAAAAGAGAGCCCTTTTGGAGATATATCGAAGAACGATTTGATTGAATTGGCTGACGGTCAAACTGTATTGATTAAAGGGAATCGACAGGAAATTATTTAATAAATTGAATACTGTTGTTTTTTTATCTTCGGGGCACCCTGACCCGAACTTTCAAAACTGAATATCAGCCGCCCACCAGCGGCCAGCGAAAGCAGTAAGTCTGAAAAAGATTTGCTGCTTTTTTTGTGTCCATTTGGCAAAATCGAAAATCACCCGTAGTAGGTAGGTGAAGCCAGAAAAAACTGCCTGCTCCGTTTGGCAAATTTCTAAGAGCGGTGGTGTGGGGAGTGAAAGGAAAAATTCTCTGCCCCGCCGGTTGCCAAAATCCTGTTGCCCGGATTACTAAGGCAAAAGAAATTTTGAAAAATCCCCGTCCAGCGGGTAGCTGGCGGCCTTTGAAATGTATCTTTAGCGGAAAGGGAAAAAGCCGCAGCCAGCGGGCAGCAAAGCCCCGTTCCGGCGTCATATTGGCGAAAGGAAAAAAGGCCGCCCACAGCGGGCCGCAAGCCCTGTCCTGTCCGTTCTATGTACGGAAAAACCAGACAGGGGCAGTCTGCGGCAGTCTTAGAGCAAGTTTCTACCACGGTGCCAAAATCCGCAATTCTGCGGTTTTGTCCCTCGCGGGAAACTTGTTGGGGAGTGCCTTCCCCAAACCCTGCTATGGCGGCTTGCGCCGCAAAAAGATTTCCGTTCGGCAGGCCGTTTTTTTGCGAGAACTGCCCCGGAAATACCTAACAGACCAGCCTATTTTTTGTGATAAGTGAAAGGAGGTTTACAGCCCATGCCGAAGCGATACAACACGCCCCACCGCAGCCGCGTTGTGAAAACCCGGCTGTCCGAAGATGAATACGCCGACTTCACAGCGCGGCTTGCGCCCTATGGTATCAGCCAGTCCGAATTTCTCCGGCAGGCGATACGGCGCACCGCCATACGCCCAATTATCCATGTGTCGGCGGTCAATGACGAGCTGCTTTCCGCTGTCGGGAAACTCACAGCCGAGTACGGCAGGATCGGCGGCAACCTCAACCAGATTGCCCGGTATCTGAACGAGTACGGCGTACCCTACAATGCGCTGTCCGGCGAGGTACGCGCCGCCATAGCCGACCTTGCCGCCCTCAAGTATGAAATCTTACAGAAAGTAGGTGACGCGGTTGGCAACACTCAAGCATATCAACTCTAAAAACGCCGACTACGGAGCCGCCGAACAATACCTGCTTTTTGAGCATGACGAGTTTACCATGAAGCCCGTCCTTGATGAAACCGGCAGGCTTATCCCCCGCGAGGACTACCGGCTGTCCACGCTGAACTGCGGCGGGGAGGATTTTGCCGTTGCCTGTATGCGGGCAAATCTCCGCTATGAGAAAAACCAACGGCGGGAAGATGTGAAAAGTCACCACTATATCATCAGCTTTGACCCACGGGACGGCCCGGACAACGGCCTGACCGTAGACCGGGCGCAGGAATTGGGCGAGAAGTTTTGCGCCGAGCATTTCCCCGGCCACCAAGCCCTTGTATGCACCCACCCGGACGGGCATAACCACAGCGGCAATATCCATGTGCATATCGTTATCAATTCGCTGCGGATAGAGGAAGTCCCGTTCCTGCCCTACATGGACAGGCCAGCCGACACGAAAGCCGGGTGCAAGCACCGCTGTACCGACGCGGCCTTGCGCTACTTCAAGTCCGAAGTCATGGAGATGTGCCACCGGGAGGGGCTTTACCAAATCGACCTCTTGAACGGCAGCAAGAACCGCGTCACAGACCGGGAGTATTGGGCGCAGAAAAAGGGACAGGCCGCGCTGGACAAGCAGAACGCCCCCATGATTGCAGGCGGTATCACGCCCCGGCAGACCAAGTTTGAAACGAACAAAGAGAAGCTGCGGCAGACCATACGCGCCGCGCTGTCTGCGGCGGCCTCATTCGAGGATTTTTCCTCTCTGCTGCTGCGGGAGGGCGTGACCGTCAAGGAGAGCCGGGGGCGGCTTAGTTACCTCACGCCGGACAGGACAAAGCCCATTTCCGCCCGCAAGCTGGGCGACGATTTTGACCGCGCCGCTGTCCTTGCCGTTTTGGAGCAGAACGCCGCCAGAGCCGCAGAAAAGGCCGCGGCTATATCCAGCACCCCGCCCTCTATCCAAGACCAACTGCGGGCAGACAGAGCCGCCCGAACCGCCCCGAATGTGCAGCGGCTTGTGGACATTGAGCAGAAGAAAGCCGAGGGGAAAGGCCGGGGCTATGAACGCTGGGCGACCATGCACAACCTCAAACAGATGGCCGCGACGCTGAATGTGTATCAGGAATACGGCTTCACTTCCCCGGAGCAGTTAGAAGCCGCCGTTGATACCGCCTATCAGGAAATGCGCCAGACCAGCGGCGAACTGAAAGCACTGGAAACGAAGCTGCAAGGGAAAAAGGAATTGCAGCGACAGGTGCTGGCCTACGCCAAGACCAAACCCGTCCGCGACGGCCTGAAAGCGCAGAAATCCCCCAAAGCCCGCGAAGCATACCGGCAGGCGCATGAGAGCGATTTTATCATAGCCGACGCAGCCGCCCGGTATTTCAAGGCACATGGCATTACCAGGCTGCCCGCCCGGAAAGCGTTGCAGGACGAGATCGAGCAGCTTGTTTCCAAGAAATCCGGCCTGTATAACACCTATCACGCACAGAAACAGCGGTTTAAGGAGTTGCAGACCGTCAAGCGGAACATCGACCAGATTTTGCGCCGGGAGGAACCCCGCCGCAGAAAGGAGCAGAGCCATGAGCGATAACCTGCCCCGCATGGACTACCGCCAGCACCGGCGGGCGCGGCGGCTGGTGCATGAGTGCTGTAACTACGACGAGGGGAACTGCCTGCTGTTGGACGACGGGGAGCCTTGCGTATGCGTCCAGAGCATTTCCTTTTCCCTCATGTGCCGCTGGTTCCGTGTGGCTGTCCTGCCCCTTGACGGGGAGCTGGCCGCAGCCCTCTTGTACCGGGGGAGCCGGAAACGGTGCGCCGTCTGCGGCGCGGCCTTTGTCCCCAAATCCAACCGGGGAAAATACTGCCCCGGCTGCGCCGGACGCATGAAGAAAATCAAAGCCGCCGAGCGAAAGCAGAAACAAAGGCAGAAATGTCACGCTTTAGAGCCTTTCAAACCCGCATAAATCAAGGCTTTTTTCGTGGGTGTCAAAGGGTACGCGATACATTTATCCTTTTCCCCCGGAAACAGCGTTCTAAATGCGTACAAACCGTCAAAATCAACCCGAACACAGGGAGGTGATCCTATCGCTGATTATATCATGGCAGACACGAAGCTGCCCGCCTATCTGCCCTATCCCCGTTTCCTGCTGAAAATGGAGATTTCCCAGACCGCCAAGCTGCTCTATGCGCTGCTGTTAGACCGCTCCACCCTCTCCCAGAAGAACAAGTGGCAGGACGGCGAGGGCAGGATTTATATTATCTATCCCATCGCGGAGATAGCCGAAATACTGGATAAAGGCAGCACCACCATAAAGGGGGCGCTGAATGAACTGGACATGGCGGGGCTGCTGGAACGGGAACGGGGCGGCTTCTCCGCACCGAACCGACTGTATGTGAAAGTGCCGCGTGTGCCACAGGTACAGTTTTCCGACCAACTGATGGCCGGAAAACCGACCCTCATAGAGCCGGAAAACCGACCAACTGATGGTCAGAAAACCGACCTTATGATGGTCGGAAAACCGTCCCCTAACCAAACTACTATAAACAACCTTACAGAGAACCAAACAAAGGGAGTGAGTGGGGAGCCGCCCGCGCCCTATGGCCGATACCAGAATATTTTTCTGTCACAGACCGAATACGACGAGTTGCAGGCAGAGTACCCCGACAGGCTGGAACGGTTCATCGAGGAAATGAGCCGCTACCTTGCCGCCAGCGGGAAAAGCTACCAGAACTATGCCGCCGCCCTTCGGATATGGGCGGGGAACGACAAAAAGGGCGCCCCGAAAAAGGGCATCCCTGACTACTCATGCAAGGAGGGCGAGAGTTTATGAAGAACGAAATCAACGCTGTTTTGGAGAATATGACGACTGCCACCCCGGAGCCGGAGGACTACACCGGCGAGGACGGTTTACTGTACTGCGGCAGGTGCCGCAAGCCGAAAGAAGCCTATTTTGCGCCGGATAAGGCCGCTATCTTTGGCCGCGACCGCCACCCGGCAGAGTGCGACTGCCAGAGAGCCGCCCGCGAGGAACGGGAGGCCGCCGAGAAGCGGCGCAGGCACTTTGACACCGTGGAGGAACTGAAACGCCGGGGCTTTACCGACCCCACCATGCGGGACTGGACTTTTGAGAACGACAACGGCAGGAACCCGCAGGCCGGGATTGCCCGCCGGTATGTGGAACACTGGGAGGATATGCGAGCCGACAATATCGGCTGCCTGTTCTGGGGCGGCGTGGGAACCGGGAAAAGCTACCTTGCGGGCTGTATCGCAAACGCCCTTATGGAGAAAGAAATCCCCGTCCACATGACGAATTTTGCCCTTATCCTCAACGACCTTGCCGCCAGCTTTGAGAACCGCAACGAGTACATTTCCCGCCTTTGCCGCTATCCGCTGCTTATCATTGACGACTTCGGCATGGAGCGCGGCACCGAGTACGGGCTGGAACAGGTTTTCAATGTGATTGACAGCCGTTACCGCAGCGGCAAGCCGCTGATCGTCACGACCAACCTCACGCTGGACGACCTGCGGAACCCGGAGGACACCGCCCATTCCCGGATTTATGACCGCCTGCTTTCCATGTGCGTCCCGGTACGCTTTACCGGCGACAACTTCCGGCAGGAAGCCGCGCAGCGGAAAATGGAGAGCATGAAGAAACTGATTACCGACTGAAAGGAGTATTGCCTATGACAGATAACAAGCAGCACGACACCCGCACCGCCCGCCGCCCCGACTGCGTGACGGAAATCCGCATGGGCAATTCCGTCCTTGTCGTGTCCGGCTATTTCAAGAAAGACACTACCACCACCGCCGCCGACAAAATGGCGCGGGTACTGGAAGCGGAAGCCGCTGCTACACAAAAACCGGCAATTTGACAAACCATAAAGAAGCAGATTTTACACTTTTGCCGCTATACAGCCCCCGCTATTCCGTGGTACAATAAAGCTACGGAATAGTGGGGCTGGCTGTCGGAAACGGAGGATTTTATGTTAAGACAAGCCACCCAAAACCTCATTACCGCCCTTTATCCGAGATTGTCCCATGAGGACGAATTGCAAGGTGAGAGTAATTCCATATCGAACCAAAAAAGGATACTCGAAGCCTTTGCAAAACAGAATGGCTTTACCAACCTGCGCTGGTACACCGACGACGGCTTTTCCGGCGCGAACTTCCAGCGCCCCGGTTTTCAAGCCATGCTTGCAGACATTGAAGCCGGGAAAGTGGGTACGGTCATCGTCAAGGACATGAGCCGGTTAGGGCGAAACTACTTGCAGGTAGGGTTTTACACGGAAATGCTGTTCCCTCAAAAGGGAGTGCGTTTTATCGCTGTCAACGACAATGTGGACAGCGCAAACGGCGGCATGGACAACGATTTTACCCCTCTGCGAAATCTGTTCAACGAATGGCTGGTGAGAGATACGAGCAAGAAAATCAAAGCAGTAAAACGAGCAAAAGGCATGAGCGGCAAGCCCGTTACCAGCAAGCCGGTCTATGGCTATCTCATGGACGAGGACGAGAACTATCTCGTTGACGAGGAAACCGCGCCGGTTGTCCAGCAGATATACCAGCTTTGCCTTGCCGGGAATGGCCCGACCAAGATTGCCCGTATGCTTACGGAGCAGCAAATCCCTACGCCGGGAACGCTGGAATACCGCAGGACGGGCAGCACCCGCCGCTACCACCCCGGCTATGAGTGCAAATGGGCGACGAACACCGTTGTTCATATCCTCGAAAACCGGGAGTACACCGGCTGTCTGGTAAACTTCAAGACGGAGAAGCCCTCTTACAAGGTCAAGCACAGTGTAGAGAACCCCGTAGAGAAGCAGGCCATTTTTGAGAACCACCATGAGCCTATCATAGACCGGGAAACATGGGAGCGCGTGCAGGAGTTACGCAAGCAGCGCAAACGCCCGAACCGCTATGATGAAGTGGGGCTGTTCTCCGGTATGCTGTTCTGCGCCGACTGCGGTCATGTGATGTACCAGCAGCGGTATCAGAACAAGAACCGCAAGCAGGACTGTTACATCTGCGGCAGCTACAAGAAGCGCACCCGCGACTGTACGGCGCACTTTATCCGCACCGACCTGTTGACCGCCGGTGTCCTCTCCAATCTCCGGCAAGTGACCGAATACGCCGCCAAGCACGAGAGCCGCTTTGTGAAGCTGCTTATCCAGCAGAACGAGATCGGCGGCAAGAGAAAGACCGCCGCAGCCACCAAGCAGCTTGAACAGGCGCAGGAGCGCATTGCCGAAGTGAGCCGCATTATCAAGCGGCTGTATGAGGACAATGTGAACGGCAAAATCAGCGACGAGCGTTTCATGGAACTGTCGGCAGACTATGAGCAGGAACAGCGGGAACTGAAAGACCGCGCCGCCGCTTTGCAGGCCGAACTGGACAAGTCGCAGGCCGCCACCGTCAACGCGGAAAAGTTTATGGGTATCGTCCGAAAGCACCTTGCCTTTGAGGAACTTACCCCCACCCTCTTGCGGGAAATGATTGAGAAAATCGTCGTGCATGAGTGTAGCTATGACGAGAACGGCACCCGCAGGCAGGACATTGAGATTTATTACAGCTTTGTCGGCAAGATTGACTTGCCCGAAGCCTAACGCCCGACCTATCCGACACAATGGCCAAGTGCCGGATAGGAACGGCAAAATTTTTTACACTTCTATTACTTCTTTATCACACATAAGCAAAAAGCCAGGGCATGAAGCAGCTCATGGCGGGCGGCGGCATCATCCTGCTGGGCACCACCCTGATCCCTCTGCTGTCCGGCCTGTTTTAAGGTAGCGGCTTATGGATTTTCTCACCGACTGGCTCACGGACTGGCTCAAAGAGCTGCTGATTGGCGGGATCATGGGGAACCTGGAGGGGCTCTTTGATTACGTCAATACCCAAGTCGGAGAGATTGCGGTACAGGTGGGGACTACCCCGGCGGCGTGGAACGCCGGGGTATTTTCCCTCATCCGCCAGCTTTCCGAAACGGTGATCCTGCCGATTGCCGGGCTGGTGCTGACCTTTGTTGCCACCTATGAGCTCATTCAGATGCTTTTGGAAAAAAACAATATGCACGAGTTTGATGTGGCGAATATCTACAAATGGATATTCAAAACGGCTTGTGCTATCTTCATTCTCTCAAACACCTTTAATATTGTGATGGCCGTCTTTGACGTATCGCAGACGGTGATCGCCCAGGCGGGCGGTCTGATCCAGGGCTCCACGGACATCACGCCGGATATGATGACGGAGCTGGAAACCACCCTGGAGGGGATGGATTTAGGGCCGCTTTTGGGCCTGTGGCTCCAGTCCTCTATTATTGGCGTTACTATGTGGGCGCTGGGCATCGTCATTTTTGTGTTGGTGTATGGCAGAATGTTGGAAATCTATTTACTCACCAGTTTGGCTCCCATCCCTATGGCAACGATCTCCCACCGGGAGGTGGGACAGATCGGGCAGAACTATCTGCGCTCCCTCTTTGCCGTGGGCTTCCAGGGGCTACTCATTCTGGTGTGTGTTGCGATTTATGCGGTGCTGATCCAGGGAATTGCCACGGGCGGAGATCCCATTGGGGCGATTTGGGGCACCGTGGGCTATACAGTTTTGCTCTGCTTCATGCTGTTCAAAACCGGGACGATTGCGCGAAGTATCTTTAGCGCACATTGAGAAAGGGGTGTTATATGCCGAGAAGATATGGGCCCGACGGGTCGCGCCTGTGGAACGGGAAAGCGCCGGAGGACTTCAACCAGGCCGATGTTTACCGCTTTATGGCGGAAACGGAGGCCGTTTTGCAAAAGCGGGAATTGCTGGGCGGCAGGGATGACGCGAAGAAGATTGCCCAGCAGTTAGCCGAGGGGCGGGCGCAGGCCGCCCGTGAAAATGCCGTCCGGCCCGCCCCGGCAAAGGGCAAGGAGGCCAGGGATGACCGATAAGGGCACCTCTGGACAAAGTGTCCAGAAGTCCCCGGAGCTCCCGGAGGGCCTGTTCCTTATGGATGGCATCGAGGGCCTGCGCTCCCTGCCCCGTCATTCTGTGGATATGCTCTTGACCGATCCGCCCTACGGCACTACCCGGAACTTTTGGGATGTGCCCCTGCCGCTCCCGGAGCTGTGGGAGGCGGTCAAGTGGGCAGTCAAGCCGGACGGCGCTGTACTGTTCTTTGCCCAATGCCCCTATGACAAGGTGCTGGGGGCATCCAATCTGTCCATGCTCCGCTATGAGTGGGTATGGTACAAAAGCCGCTGCACAGGCTTTCTCAATGCCCGCCGCGCTCCGCTGAAAAAGACGGAGAATATTTTGGTGTTCTATCAGAAGCTCCCGCTTTACAATCCGCAGTTTGAGCAGGGCAAGCCATACAAGAAAATTGCAGGCAATAACGGGAACAGCACCAACTATGGGAAATTCACCCGTTCCGGCAGCGGGTCGGAGGACGGCCTGCGCTTTCCCGGAAATGTGCTGACCTTTCCAGCCGTCCAGCGCACCGTCCACCCCACGCAGAAGCCGGTGGCCCTGTGCGAGTATTTCATCAAAACCTACACCCGGCCCGGCGAGGTGGTTGCGGACATCTGCGCGGGCTCTGCCACAACAGCGGTTGCTGCCCTCAATACGGGCCGCCGCTTCATCTGTTTTGAAACCGTCCCCGCCTACTACGCCGCCGCCACAGAGCGCATCCGTCTGGCGCGGGCAGCGTTGGAGGCCGGGGAGAAAGGAGTGTAACTATCGGACAGTATTCTGTGATCTATGCCGATCCCCCCTGGCGCTACACGCAAAAGGGCTTGCAGGGGGCGGCGGAGAAGCATTACCCCACAATGGGGATTGACGAGATATGCGCGCTCCCGGTGGCTGATCTGGCGGCCCCGGACAGCGTGCTTTTTTTGTGGGCCACGTTCCCGCAGCTCCCGGAGGCCCTGCGGCTGATCAAGGCATGGGGCTTTCAATATAAATCCGTGGCTTTCGTCTGGCTGAAGAAAAACCGAAAGTCCGAGAACTGGTTTTATGGCCTGGGCTTTTGGACGAGGGGCAACGCGGAGGTTTGCCTGCTGGCGACACGGGGACACCCGAAACGGCAGGCGGCAAACGTCCATCAATTCATTATTGCCCCGATCCAGGAGCACAGCCGAAAGCCGGATGAGGCCCGTGATAAGATTGTGGCCCTCATGGGCGATGTGCCCAGGGTGGAGCTGTTCGCCCGGCAGTCCCCGCCCGGCTGGGATGTGTGGGGGAACGAGGTGGAAAGCACCGTCCCGGACTTCTGGACAAAGTGTCCAGAGGTGGGCGCGAAAGGAGGTTGATCCATGCCCTATGTGAATGTTCCCAACGACTTATCCAAAATCAAGACCAAACTGGCTTTTAACCTGACGAAACGCCAGCTTGTGTGTTTCGGGATCGCGGCGGCGGTGGGCATCCCGTCCTATCTGCTGGCCCGGAGCGCCATCGGCAACACGGGAGCCATGTTCCTGATGATGGCGGTGGCGCTCCCGGCGTTCCTGCTGGCGATGTACGAAAAAGACGGGCTCCCCTTTGAAAAGGTGGTGCGGAACGTCCTGCGGGCCCGTTTCCTGCGGCCTGGGGTGAGGCCCTACCAGACGGAAAATATCTATGCTCCGTTTACCCAGCGGGGCGCTGTGCGAAAGGAGGATGCGATTGCAAAAAGCAAAAAGCCCAAAGCGCGGCCCCGGAAAGGCCGCTAACCGGAAAGCTGCGTTGTCTGCCCAGCAGACGATCCCTTATCTGGTGATGCACCCGGACGGGGTGTGCCAGCTCCCCGGTGGGCTCTACACGAAAACCGTGGAATATGAGGACATCAATTATTCCGTGGCTTCTACCGAGGATCAGACGGCGATTTTCAGCGGGTGGAGCTCGTTTCTCAATTACTTTGACAGCTCCCTGCCGTTCCAGCTCTCCTTTATCAACCGCCGCTCCCGTTCCCGGAGCAAGTACAAGGTCAATATTCCCCCGGCACAGGATGACTTTGACAGCATCCGGGCCGAGTTCACAAGTATGCTGAAAAATCAGATTGCCAAAAGCAACAACGGCATCGAGCGGTCAAAGTATATCACGTTTGGCCTGCCCGCCGAGGGGATCGCGGAGGCCCGGCCCCGCCTGGAACGGGTGGAGGCCGATGTGACAGGCAATCTGAAACGGCTGGGCGTTCCCTCTGCTCCGATGGATGGGCAGGAACGGCTGGCGCTGCTCCATAGCCAGATGCACCCCGGCAGCCGGGAGCCGTTCCGCTTCTCCTGGCAGGACATTCCCCGGACGGGCATGGGGACAAAGGATTTTATCGCCCCGGACAGCTTCGACTTCCGGCAATCCCGGACGTTCCGGGTGGGCCAGTATTGGGGCGCTGCGTCCTATTTGCAGATTTTGGCGTCCGAGCTCTCTGACAAACTCCTGGCGGAAATTCTGGAGCTTGATGCGGAAATTACCGTTACCATGCACATTCAGACGGTGGATCAGCTCAAAGCCATTAAGACCATCAAGGGAAAGCTCTCCGACATCGGCAAAATGAAAGTGGAGGAACAGCGCAAGGCGGTGCGGGCCGGGTACGATCCCGACATTCTGCCCCCTGACCTGATCACGTTCAGCAAGGACGCGGCGGAGCTCCTGGCTGATCTACAGTCCCGCAACGAGCGAATGTTCCTGCTCACGTTCACGGTCATCAATATCGCCCCCACCCGGCAGCGGTTGGAAAACGATGTGTTTACTGTGGGCGGCATCGCACAGAAATACAACTGTGCCTTGAAGCGTCTGGACTGGCAGCAGGAGCAGGCGTTTGTGTCCTCTCTGGCCCTGGGCTATAACGAGGTGGAAATCCAGCGGGGCATGACCACCAGCTCTACGGCGATTTTCATTCCCTTTATGACCAGGGAGCTCCGCATGGCCGGGCCGTCCCTCTACTACGGCATGAACGCCCTTTCCCATAACGTCATCATGGCTGACCGCAAAAAACTGAAATCAGCCAACGGCCTGTATCTTGGCTCAACCGGATCGGGAAAATCCTTTGCCGCAAAGCGTGAGATCATCAACGTGTTTCTCACTATCCCAAAGGATCGCATTATCATTGTCGATCCGATGGGCGAATATGCCCCGCTGGTGCGGCGGCTGGGCGGCCAGGTGGTGGAGATCGCCCCCGGCTCTCCCAGCCATATCAACCCTATGGACATTCAGCTTGACCTGGACGATGACGAAAGCCCGCTTTCCATGAAAGCGGATTTTTTGTTGTCCCTGTGTGAGCTGGTGGTGGGCGGCAAGGACGGCTTGCAGCCCATCGAAAAAACCGTGATTGACCGCTGTGTGCGGCTCATTTACCGGGATATGGCCCTGGGGATCGGGGACGGCAAGCCGCCCTTGCTCCAGGACTTGTACGAGGAGCTTTTGAAGCAGCCGGAGCCGGAGGCCCGCCGTGTGGCAACCGCCCTGGAGCTCTACTGCACCGGCTCCCTTAACCTGTTCAACCACCAGACCAACGTAAAGCTCACGTCCCATATCGTGTGCATCGTTCTCAAAGGGCTGGGAGAAAACCTCCGCAAGATCGCCATGCACGTTACCAACGACTTTGTAACTTCGGCGGTCAATGTGAATTTTCACAGCGGCGTTTCTACCTGGTGCTATTTTGACGAGTTTCATATTCTGCTCCGGGACGCACTTACCGCCAGCTACTTTGTGGCCGTGTGGAAGATGCTGAGAAAGAAAGGCTGCGTCCCCTCGGCCCTGACGCAGAACGTCAAAGACCTTTTGGCCAGCCGGGAGATTGAGGCCATTCTGGACAACACGGATTTTATGATCCTGCTGTCCCAGGCCCAAAGTGACCGGGCAATTCTGGCAAAGCAGCTCGGCATTTCGGAGCACCAGCTCTCCTACATCACCCACAGCAATTCCGGCGAGGGCCTGCTGTTCTATGGGGATGTGACGATCCCCTTTGTGGATCGGTTCCCCCGTGGAGAAATCTATAACCTGCTGACTACCCGCCCGGAGGATTTGAAGAATGAAGCGAAAACCGAATAAGCCCAAACAGGAGCCCAGGGAACGCCCCGGCTCCTGGGAGAGCGCCGCCGATCCTGACGGTGCCGGGGCTGCGGACAGCGGCACTTCTGGACAAAGTGTCCACAAGTCAAAGTTCCGGCAGAAAAGCAAACAGGAGCAGGCCGCCGCGTCCAAGCTCCGCATGGAGGAGCGCGGGGAAAAGCTGGAACGGGCAAAGGATAAGCTGGCAAAACAGAAGCCGCCCAAAAAGCCCGGCCCGGTGCGGCGGGTAGGCCGGGCCGCTGGCGGGGCCGCCCACGGTTTTGTGCATGGCAAGATTTACGAGAATGAACAGGAAAACGTGGGGATCGAGGGGGCCCACCGCTCCGAGCTGGTGGGCGAGTCCGGCCTACGGCATGGCAAGCGGTTTGTGCAAAAGAAAATCCGGCAGCACCCAGCAAAGGCTGTCCAGCGGGCCGAGTCCAAATATGTCAAGGCGACGGCAGACTATCATTTCCGCATGGCCGCCCAGGAGCACCCAGAAATGTCCGGCAACCCTGTTTCCCGGATGTGGCGCAAGCACCGCTTGAAAAAGCAGTATCAAAAGAGGGCGCGGGAGGAGGCAAAGACGGGAGCGGCAAGCGCGGCCAAAAAGACCGCCGCCGCCACGGAAAAGGCCAGGGCGAAGATTGCGAGCTTTGTGAAGCGGCATCCCGTGGGGGTGCTGCTGGCCCTGGCCTGTGTGCTCCTGCTCTTTATGATGCAGTCCTGTTCTTCTTCCCTGGTGATGCTGGGAAATTCCGGCGCGGGGGCCGTGGGCGCTACCACCTACCCCTCGGAGGACGGGGAGATCCTGGCGGCGGAGGCGGCCTATTCCGGCATGGAGGCCGAGCTGCAAAACTACCTGGACACCTATACCGCCACCCACAGCTATGACGAATACCATTTTGACCTGGACGAGATCGAGCACGATCCCTATGTGTTGATCTCTATCCTCTGTGTGCTCCATGAGGGGGAATGGACGGCGGACGAGGTGCAGGGCACCCTGGAAACCCTCTTTGACCGCCAGTATATCCTGACGGAGCGCGTGGGGCGGGAAACCCGGTATGACAGCGACGGCGATCCCTACTCCTGGTACATCTGTTATGTCACGCTGAAAAACAAAAACCTTTCCCATCTGCCCCTGGAAATGATGGGCGAGGAACAGATGGCCCGTTACTCCCTCTATATGTCCACCCTGGGGAACAGGCCCGATCTGTTCCCGGAGTCAGCCTATGTGGGGAAATACATCACGAACCCGCCCGCTGACTATGACGTGCCGGAGGAATATCTGGACGATGAAACCTTTGCGGCCATTTTGGGCGAAGCGGAGAAATACCTGGGCTATCCCTATGTGTGGGGCGGCAGCTCTCCGGCCACGTCCTTTGACTGCTCTGGCTTTGTGTCCTGGGTGATCAATCACTCCGGCTGGAATGTGGGCCGCCTGGGAGCCCAGGGGCTCTATAACATCTGCACCCCCACCAGCGCACCCCGCCCCGGCGATCTGGTGTTCTTTGTCGGCACCTATGACACGGCGGGCGTGTCCCATTGTGGCATCTATGTGGGGGACGGGATGATGATCCATTGTGGCGATCCCATCCAATATGCAAACCTGAATACAAGCTACTGGCAATCTCATTTCTACGCCTACGGGCGTTTACCCTGACAAGGAGGTTATCTATGGCGGCAAGCAAAAGCCAAAAGATCCAGGCTGAGATTGATAAGGTCAAGGCCAAAATCAGCGAACAGCAGGCCCGGCTGAAAGAGCTGGAGCAAAAACACCGGGAGGCGGAAAACGAGGAGATCGTGGACATTGTGCGGGGCATGTGCGTTTCCCTGGAGGAGCTGCCCCTGGTGCTCCAGCGGCTCCGGGACGGCGGCACCTCTGGACAAAGTGTCCAGAAGTCCGAGGACGGCGGAAAGGAGGAAAATTGAAGATGAAACGCTTTCGGGTGATGGCGGCGGCGCTCTGCGCCGTCGTTCTTTTATGCGGCTTTAGCGTCCCGGCGTATGCCTACGCGGACGGCGGTGAGGGGGCGGACTACGGCGATCCCACCATGACGGAGGAAACTCCCGCCCCGGAGCCCACCATTGAGCCCGGCGAGGGCTTTTCTGAAGAGGGCAGCCTTGTGACCCGCGATCTGCTCTATGACGAGCACACCAACAAGCAGTTTATTACCGTCCAGACCAGCGGCGGCAACACGTTCTATATCGTCATTGACTATGACAAGCCCGTGGACGAAGAGGGCGAACAGTACGAAACCTACTTTTTCAGCGTTGTGGATGAGGCTGATCTGCTGGCTGCGGCGGAGGCCGCTGGCGTGGAACAGGCGGTGTGCTCCTGCTCTGAAAAATGCGAGGCGGGGGCCGTCAATACGGATTGCGCCGTCTGCTCTGTCAATATGAGTAAGTGCGTGGGCGTTGAGCCGGAGCCGGAGCCCACGGAAACCGAGGAGCCCGCCCCGGAGGAGGCCGAGCCGGAAACGGGCGGCAACACGGGGATGCTCCTGGCGGTGCTGGCCGTGGCCCTGGTGGGCGGCGGTGCGGCGTTCTATTTCAAGGTGCTGCGCCCCAAACAGCAGAAAGCCGCCGCGTCCCAGGAGGACTACGGCGACGAGCTCACGGACTATGACGAGCCGGACGGCTACGGGGACGAGGACGATGACGGCCCGCCCTGGAACGAGGAGGACGATGACGGAGAGGAGGCGGACAAATGAGGTTTACCAACAGCCCCTATGAAAAGATGATGCAGCAGAAGCCCCGCCCCCAGGCTCCGGCCCCGGCAAAGCCGCCCAGGGGCTCCCGGTGCTCCGGGTGTCCCTACTGGCGCGGGATCGGCTGCGTGTCCTGCTACCGGAAGCTTATGCGGGCCCCGGCTGGCGGGAGGTGACGGCTTGGCCCGTGAACTGACACGCGAGGAAAAACGGGCGATCCGCGCCCTGGTAACAAAATGGTGTGCCAACTATGACCGGGAGTGCGGCTGCCTGCCCCTGGACTGTGAGTGCTATATGCTGGGGAAATGCTGGACGGGGGCGCTGTGCCGCTACTTTCGGGAGGCGGTGCTGCCCCTCGATCCGGCACTGGAGGCCGCCCTCTTGACCGAGGGGCCCAGGCCGGATTTTAAGATTTGCCCTATCTGCGGCGGGCCTGTTGCCCCGGATCGGCGGCAGGCTTACTGCTCGGCGGCCTGTGCAAAGAAAGCCCACCGCCGCCAACAGCGGGAATATATGCGGAAAAAGCGAGGCTGGGGCGTTGACAATTAGGCCCCCAAAACCCGCTGATTACAGGCTTTTCGGGGCCACTTTTGGGGTGGGCCGTATGTTTCTACGGCCTGCCCCTGTTTGGCCCGGATGCTGTCAACATTTTAGCGCGGGACTTCTGGACGCTTTGTCCAGAAGTGGCCCGTTCCCGGAAAGGAGGTACAATGGACAAAAATCAAGGCTATTCCATTCTGAAAGCCGTTATGCTGGAAAATGGCCGGGGCTTTGCCCTGGGGCATCATCCCACGGCCCCATCCCCCTATGTAACGTGGGCCTGCTACGATGACGAAAAGGGCCAACGGCAATATGAATGGGGGCACTATGGCAACGATCTGAACGCTATGGAAAAGGACTTTGCAGATCGGGTGCAGGACTACCAGCGGCTTTTCAAGGTCAAGGTTATACAGGTCGAGGCTCCCGGCCTTTACAAGTATTATTCCACCCAGCGCCCGGTGGACATCGGAACATTCCCCAAACCGCCCCACAATGCCCCGGATGAAATCGTCAACTACGATCAGCGCGTCCCGGTGGAGGGCGGCGCGTTCCTGGCCTGGGGCCATCTGACCTACACCAAACCGCTGACTGAAAAGCAAGCGGCGGACTATGAACTTCGGCCCGCCCCGGTTATTTCCGAGCTGCGCCGGGAAAGCGGCGGCAGGCCCCGCCCGATTGCCGAACAACTGAAAGCAGCCCAACGGGAAGCCCAGGAGCAGCGGGCCCCGGACGCACCCAAAAAGAAAGCCCCTGACCGGGGCGACAGATAGGAGGATGACTATGGACAAGAAGCATGAACAGGATTTTGCCGATCTGGAAGTGAAGCGGCTTTGCGGGGTGTTCGGTACGCCGCTCCCCGCGCTGCCCCCGGAGCGTGACAAGACGCTGGACAAGGTAAAGGAGCCGCCCCGCACCAGCCGGAGCCTGGAACGGGAGGAGCGGTGACAAAGAAACGCCGCCGCCCCATCCATCTTCATGTGATGGTGTCCGAGGAGGAGCTGGCGCTGATTCAGGAGCGCATGGCCGAGGCGGGCATCCGCAACATGGGGGCCTATATGCGGAAAATGGCCCTCAATGGCTATGTGCTCCATGTTGACCTGTCACCTGTCCAGGAGCTGGTGTCGCTCCAGCGGCGCTGCTCCAACAACTTAAACCAGGTGGCGATCCAGGCGAACACCTACGGCGGTATTTACCCGGAGGAGATCAAGGCGTTGCAGCGGGACTATGAAAAGCTGTGGCGGCCCCTGTCCGATCTTCTGGAAATGCTCTCCGACATTGTGCGGCTCTGACCTGCCGGGGAGCGGCCTTGCGCCGTTCCCCGGCTATCTCGACTTCTGGACACTTTGTCCAGAGGTGGGGATAGCCGAGGCATCCTTGTTGGCCCCCTCCCGCAGAGTTATAATATACATATAGAGGCAAATATCAAACTTTTGTAGGAGGTATGAACCATGCGGACGATCTTAAAAATTATTGCGTCTCCCTTTATTCTGACCCTGATCCTCGCCGTGGCGGTGCTCTCGTTCCTGTCCTGCGTGGCGGGCGCTGTGTGCGTTGTGGCGTGTGTGGGCCTGTCCCTGTTGGCGATCCTTTGCCTGCTGGCCGGGCAGACCACAGGCTGCATCGCCATGTTCGTGCTGGCGTTCCTGGTTTCTCCCTTTGGGCTCCCGGCCCTGGGCGGCTGGCTGGTGGAGCGCCTGTATGGTGTGAAGTATGCGGCGATGGATTTTATGGTAAGCTGATACTTCTGGACACTTTGTCCAGAAGTTCCGGGCGGCGGGTGGAACAGACCGCCGCCCGTTTTTTCTGCTGGGAAAGGAGGTGCGACTATCGCTACAACCTACATCCGGCCCTATAAGGTAGCGACTGGAAAAACGGCCATCCAGACGATGGAGGAGCGGTTTGCCTATGGGCTCAATCCGAAAAAGCTGGGGGCTGTGTCTGCCTATCTCTGTGATCCTGCATCCGCCCCCGCTGAGTTCCTGCTGCTGAAAAGCCAGTACCAGGCGGAAACGGGCCGGGCCGTGGAGCGCGGGGCCCTGTTCTTTCAGATCCGGCAGGCATTCCCGCCCGGCGAGGTCACGCCGGAGGAGGCAAATAAAATCGGCTATGAAACAGCCATGCGCTGGACAAAGGGCAAGTATCAGTTCTTCGTCTGCACCCACATTGACAAGGGCCACATTCACAATCACATTTATTACAACTCCACCGCCCAGGACTGTTCCCGGAAATTCCATAACTTTATCGGCTCCAGCTTTGCGGTGCGGCGGCTCTCTGACCGGGTGTGCATTGAGCACGAGCTGTCTGTTATTCAAAATCCGAAGCAGCACAGCAAGGGCCGCTTTCTCCATTATGGACAATGGATTGGGGAAAAGCCCCCCTCGGCCCAGCAGCGGGTGCGGCTGGGGATCGTGGCGGCTCTAGAGCAAAAGCCCGCCGACTTCCCGGCGTTTCTGCGGCTCATGGAGGAGTCCGGCTTTCAAGTGAAGCATGGGCGGGGCGGCGCGATCTCGTTCCTGGCCCCTGGGCAGGATAAGTACACCCGCCTGCGGGCATCCACCCTGGGCCCCGGTTTCGATCCCGATGACATCCGGGCGGCGATTGCCGGGGAGCGGCCCATCCCGGAGCTTCTTCAGGACAGCCCGGCCCCGGCCCGGCGCGTCAATCTGATCATCGACATTCAAGAGCGCATGGCCCAGGGCAAGGGCCCGGCCTATGAGCGGTGGGCCAAAGTCTATAACATAAAGCAGATGGCCGCCGCGCTCCTGTATCTCCGTGAACACGATCTTATGGACTATGCGGCGCTGGCATCCAGCACCGAGGCAGCGGTGGATCGGGCTCACAAGCTGGCCGGGGAGCTGCGGGACACGGAGGACGCCCTTTCCAAAACCTCCGAGCTCATGGGCGCGGTGGTGCAGTACGCAAAGACGCGGCCTGTGTTTGACGGCTACAAGGCGGCCCGGTATAGCAGAAAATATCTGGCCCAGCACGAGGCGGAGCTGGCAGACTACCGGGCGGCAAAGGTGTCCATGAGTGAGCTTTTGGGCGGGGCAAAGCTCCCCAAAATGGACGCGCTGAAAAAGCAGCGCCGGGAGCTCTCCGAAAAGAAAAAGGCCCTTTACGCGGAATACCGCAAGGCCCAGGCGGATATGCGGCAGGCCGTGGCAGTCAAGGCGAATATCGATCACCTGCTCGGCCACGCGGACGAGCAAAAAAATAAGGCCCAGGAGCGTTAGCTCTGGGCCGCCGACAACAGGTGCTTGCGCCGGAACTTCTGGACAAAGTGTCCAGAAGTTCAGCGGGTTTGGGGAGCTCCCTAACAAGCATTTTCACGGGCCTGCGGCCTGTGAAAATTTCGGAGTGTAGCCACACCCGAATTGCTTGCCAAAATTGCAACGCCACACACTCTCTATTTTCCATATATTTCCTTTTTTAATTTTTGAAACTACGCACAGTTTTTATGTGATATTAGTGATGCGAGGCGATATGAAACAAATTCTGTCCTTATTGCAACAATCAACTTTATAAAGAATTTTCTTAAGCAACCGTGGTAGATGGAGGGATACTGAATGGAAGTAGAAAAAGAGTTGTGCGAATCGTGGCGCGTATGGATTGACGAGGAAAATCACATTGTATCATTTCATACTATGGAAAACGGACTACCGTTAGAAATTACAAGCCGTGAACAATATCTCAAATTTATCGATGAATATGCCCAAAATCGCTACCGCTTTCAGTAGCCATCAAAAGCAAAAATTTTTGAAACCTAGCATTAAAATGATGTGATATTATAAGCGAAAGCAGCTTTCAAAGACAGTTAGGAGCCTTTCTTATGAGAGAAGATGCCATATTGCATAAAATGCAAACTGGTGATCCATCTGGGCTAGAATCGCTTATGGATATTTACATACCTTATGTGTCTACTGTGGTATGGAATATTCTTCGCGGTGCTATGTCCCAGGAGGACGGAGAGGAGGTCGTATCAGATGTATTTCTGGCTGCATGGCAGCAATCATCCGAATTGAAACCGGGTTTTGTAAAAGGATGGCTTGCTGCCGTTGCGAGAAATAAAGCAAAAAACAAGTTGCGGAAGATGGGAAAGACTCTTCCGCTAGAAGATGATTTTCTTGATATTCCCGGCCCCAATGATCCGCTGAATGATGTTGAGCAGGCCGAGGAGCAACAGCTCGTTCGTAAAGCAATCCAATCGTTGCCGGAACAAGATCAAGAGATTTTTTTACGATATTATTACTACGCTCAAACGATTCAAGAGATCTCCCTTAGCATGGCAATCAATGAATCAACCATCAAAACCAGGCTAAGAAGAGGTCGCGCAAAACTAAAAGAAATACTGACGAGGAAGGGATTTGTTAATGAAGCGTAATATTTCCGATTTGCTGGATTCATACCCGGTAGAGGGTTTGGATTTGGGCATTACTACTCCTTACTCCTCGTCACGGATTAAGGAGTTAACTATGAATAAAGTATCAATGAATAAACCGCGGAAACACATCCGTCCACTTCGTTTTTTGGCGGTTGCAGCAATCATTTCTACACTTACTGTTTCTGCATTGGCAGTTGGTCATGTACTCGGTGCGGGAGCGCTGCTTCAAAATTTCTTTGCTGAAAAGAATGGCTCTCTTTCGGATGGCCAGATTCAGGTCATTGACCAGATGGGAAAGACTTTTGAGAATGGTGTAACCAGCAACGGCACAACCATTACACCTATTGCAGCTCTGGCCGACGAAAACGTTTACTATCTCCGTCTCCAGATCAAGGCACCGGAAGATATGATTCTACCCGATTATGATAGCAAGACAGATGGATGCTACCAGCTTTTTGGGCCTGGTGAAGCATTGGAGCTTACCTTTGAGGATGGTGCCTATTCCGATAGTGGTTACATCCTCAAATGTGATTGGCTCCCTGATGAAAATCCCCAGGATAATTTGAAAGAAGTTGTTATCTGGATTGGAGCTCAAACCGGAACCGATGTCCGTTTCAATGACGAGGTGTCCAAGCAGCTTACCCTTCATGGACTATGGCTTCAGACTCCCGAAAAGGAATATACTCAAATTCTGAGTGGAGAGTTTTCCTTCGACATTACCCTTTATAATGATACCGAGATACTCTCGCTGGATACGGCTGGCCTGACCTGGACGGATGAAGAATATGGATATACCAGTACGCTGGAGAACCTGACTCTTTCGCCTTTGAGCCTTACTTTCAGTTACTCCGCTACAGAACCTAACAACAACCGCATTGTTCCGTATGTCGGTCCCTTGGAAGTTGTCTTAAAGGACGGCTCCACAGTAGCTATTAGTGAGACTGCGGGTATGGAAGGCATGGAGTATTATGTGTTCGCCGCTCCGTTGGATCTGTCTCAGGTAGACTATGTGAAATACGGAAATCATCAAATCTCGATCGAAGCCAACTGACCTTTTGAGGGTATGTATATTTCGTCTGATAGATCCCGCCGATTAACGCAGAGACACGACGGAATAGAACCAGTAAAAAACGATCATCAAGGCTCACTGTGGGTTTGCTGCCCAATCTGTGGTGGAAAGACACGAACAAAAATATTTGCAGATACTGTCCTTGTGAAATTCCCCCTTTACTGCCCTAAATGTAAAAAGGAAATCAGGGTAGATGTCGTACAACTGAAAATGGTAGTAAGCAAAGAGCCTGACACTTAGGCATGAAGAGCCTGCTTCCCCAATATAAGGGACGCAGGCTCTCTTTTTTATGATTAGCCAACCGTAGCAGCTGTTTTTGATCTCAATACAGACAGAATAGACTCTATCGCAGGTGCTAAAGCCTCTGCTTCTTCTTCGCTACATTCTTCTATCAAGAAGCGCAACCGGCGAATTGCTGGACTTTCACGACGCATTTCTGGATAGAAAATCTCTCTAGAGTCCATTTTCAACACACGTACAAGAGGGAAGAGCACTTCCATTTTAGGATTGCCTTTATAGTTCTCTATGTTCAGTACTGTACGCACATCAATATCTGCCGCTTCTGCAACTTGATTCTGGGTGAAACCAAGTTCAGCTCGCGCACGCTTTACTGCGTCGCCTAAAGGCCTAGAATAAGATTGCATTGTAATTCACCTCAAAAATATTTTACAATACACTCTTTTCTGACTAAATTCATCACAGTGCGCCTTTTTTAGGTATTACAATTCATTTGTTTGGTGAAGGGAGGTTTCGATGAATCCCAGGCCACTTTGGTTTTCTGAGTTGTCGAATGTGAATTTCAATGTTGCATAGAAGTTCGGTACGGAAAACAAAGTGTACTGCGATTCATATCAAGAAAAAAGAAACGAGTTGAGTTTCGATGCCGCTCTCCACCTTCCCCCGTTCAGATCGCCATTCACCCCCTAACCATCTGAACGGAGGAATTACAAATGACGACCATCAATCTGAAAGACTTTTACCCGTGGTACACCCACGATGAATATACAGAAGTTTCTGACGAAGTGGCCGAGGAGCTCATGGCCAGCAGGCGGCGCGAAGCCGCCCATATGGAACGGGCGCGCTACAACAAGGCTTATTATTCCCTGGATTGTGACGATGGGATCGAATTTTCCGCCTGCCTGCACGAGCCCAGCCCCCAGGAACTCATGGATCGCAAGGAGTTGTTCTTTCGTCTGTGGAACGCCCTCAATTCTCTGCCGGAGATCCAGGGGCGCCGCGTGGACGCCTATTTGATTCTGGGCAAAAGCTACCGTCAGATCGCCCGCGAAGAGGGCGTAGACAAAAGCGCCGTCCGGCACTCGGTGGAGAGCGGTATCAAACAGATGAAAAAATATTTGCAGGAAAATTTCTAATTGCCATCTCCATTTGGCCCCTTTTTTCTGGTGGTATATGAGAGGAGGTTCCTCTCCGCAAATGGACACCGGGGCCCCGATATAGCGTGGGGAGCTTAGCGGCGGGTGTCTGACACCAGCGCCGCAAGTGGGACAGGCCATCCCACGGCCACGATCCGCCGGGTCAGGCTGGCCACCTGACCGTCCGGGCCGCCGCCCCTTTGCGCGGGGCCGTTGCGCCGAGTATTGTTGTCTAACGACAGGCCAAGGAAATGAGCGCGGCGGCCCTATCTTTAGACCTATGGACACTTTGTCCAGAAGTGAGGCAAGGAACAGGGCCAGCATCGGAAACGGTGCTGGCCCTGTTCCTTGCCCTACGGGACAACGGGGAGTTTGTTTATGTCAGTCCGTCCATGAGAGAGGAGGCCGTATATGCCAAAAGCAAATGCCGTTTTTGCCATTGATGGGTTTGAAATATCCGCCACCTTTGCAGAGTCACAAAACACAGCGGCCATCGGGCAGGTCAAGCAGATTTTGCTTTCGTCCTTTGTGGCACAGACCTCATCCCCCCGGCCTGGAGTCATCCTTGTCAAGCCCTCGGAACAGAGGGATAATAATGGTGGGGGTAGTCCCTATGCACCTTGACAAGTTCAAAAATCCTGCGTACAAAAAGCCTCTTTTCACCTGCCTAAATGACATTTGAAAGGATGGCTTATACATGGAAAATCAAATGATAACTGGCACTCGCGTTGATTGTTTATACCGGGTGTCTACCGATAAGCAGGTGGATCACAACGATAAAAACCAGGCCGACATTCCCATGCAGCGGAAAGCCTGCCACGCCTTTTGTGAGAAAATGGGCTGGACAATTGTTCACGAGGAACAGGAGGACGGCGTTTCCGGTCACAAGGTACGGGCGGAAAACCGGGACAAGCTGCAAATCATCAAGGAACGGGCTCGGCAGGGCAAGTTTGATATTCTGCTGGTGTTCATGTTTGACCGCATCGGGCGGATCGCGGATGAAACGCCCTTTGTGGTGGAATGGTTCGTCAAGAACGGCGTCCGGGTCTGGAGCACCCAGGAGGGCGAGCAGCGGTTTGACAACCACACCGACAAACTCACCAACTACATCCGGTTCTGGCAAGCGGACGGTGAAAGCGAAAAAACCTCCATACGTACCAAAACTGCCCTGGGGCAGCTTGTGGAGGATGGAGGCTTTAAGGGCGGCGTCGCCCCCTATGGCTATGACCTTGTGAAAAGCGGGCGCGTGAATAAGCGCAAGCATGAGGTCTACGAGCTGGCTCTCAATGAAACCGAGGCCGCCGTTGTCCGCATTGCCTTTGACAAGTATGTGCATGAGGGCTATGGGGCCCAGCGAATCGCCACCTACCTGAATAACCAGGGCTACCGGGCCCGGAGCGGCAAGATGTGGCACCACGCCACCATCCGGGGCATCCTCTGCAACCTAACCTATACCGGCGTACTCCGCAGCGGGGAAAGCCGCTCCCCGGTGCTGCCCCACCTGCAAATCATTTCGCCGGAGCTGTTTGAAGCGGCCCAGCGGATTCGCACCAACCGGGCCAATGAAACGGAGCGCACCGTTCCCCGCAACATTGCGGGCCAGTCGCTCCTGTCTGGGAATGTGTACTGCGGCCATTGTGGGGCCCGGCTCAACCTCACCACCAGCGGCAAGGCCTATCCCTGTAAAGAAGATCCCCACCGGGTCATCAAGCGGGTGCGGTACATCTGCTATGGCAAAACCCGCAAGCAGACCGACTGCGACGGGCAGACGGGCTACACGGCACATATCCTGGACGGGATAATTGATAAGCTGGTGCGGCAAATCTTCGAGCGCATGAAAACAATCCCGAAAAGTGAGATCGTCAACGCCCGCTACCGGGAAAAGATGGAGGAACGAAAAAATCTGCTCCGCTCCGTCCGGGCCGATTACACCAAGGCAGCCGATGAACTGGATATGCTCAAAGCGGAAGTCATCAAGGCCCTGCGAGGGGAAAGCGCCTTTTCCAAAGACCTGTTGGGCTCTATGGTGTCTGAGGCCGAGGCCAAATGCACCGAACTACAAAAGCAGTTTGAGGACGCACAGGCTGCCTATGAGGAAGGGCAAGCCGTTCTGCACTCCCTGGAGGAGCAGTACGATAATGTAATCTCCTGGGCGGATCTATATGACACGGCCAGCCTGGAGGCAAAGAAAATGATCGTCAACTGCCTGATCCGTCGGGTGGAGGTCTATCGGGACTACAAGTTGCACATTGATTTCAACATTGACTTTGCACAGTTCAGCCTGGGGCTGGACATTGTGGAAATCGCCGCATAAAAACAAAAGCCCATTCCCGGCAGGGAATAGGCAAAAGAAAAAACTTGCCTTGAAGTAAGACAAGTTATCTAAGAATACCCAGCGCATCCTATGGTGGAGATAAGCGGGATCGAACCGCTGACCTCTTGAATGCCATTCAAGCGCTCTCCCAGCTGAGCTATACCCCCATATAAGAGGATGCGCTGGGTATTTCTTATTCAGTTTTGTGTGGGGTGCTGGTACACGACTGTATCGGGCTCCCAGCTGAGCTATACCCCCAAATGTGTTTGTTCACCGACGGAACAGGTTGTATTTTACCAGCTTTGATTCCCATTGTCAAGTTCTTTTTTATCTTTTTTTACTTTAGGAAAAATACATACCAAGACTCCGTGTCCAAACACCTTTCTATCAATGGCGCATCAAAAGGAATGCAATCAGCAATGGAACACAGGCAACAGCCACCGTGCAGAGACTTAAAAAGCTGCTGCACCATGCACCCAACGCCGCACCACCAATGAAAAACAGAATGATTCCACCGTACTGTGCGGCCCGCAAAAGTTGATCCTTCTCCCCAGTACGGATAAACTGATACAGACGCTCCGTGCCGCTACGCAGATTACCGGTACACATGGTGGTAGCAAAGGCATTACCGCGGACCTTTCGGAAGCTCTCTACCTGTATGGCACATACAAATGAGACCATGATATTGGCCAGTGCATTCAACTGCTGCGGAAGAAAAGCCACCAGCGCCAACAGGATAATTTCCAAACAAACTGTGACCTGTCGCCAATGAACGACACGTGCTTCCTTCAATCGTTCTTTGATACACTCAGCGGCGATCACACCAGCTGCAAATGCCAGGATGGGCAGCAAATAATGTAGCACACCGCTCCAGTCCCCTTCCACTGCCCGCACACCTAACAAGACAATGTTACCTGTCTGTGCATTGGCAAATACGCCGCCCCTCATCAAATAGGTATAGGCATCCAGCAGGCCACCTGCTACCGCCAACAGCGCACCGATCCGAAATCGTTCCGATGTCTGCAACCCCTTGGCCGTCTCCATGTTCATGTTCCTCCGCTTTCGGGTTCATTGCTTTTAATGGGAAATGGCCGCCCACAGGCGGCCATTTCCCGTTTCAAATTCAGAAGGGCAGGTTCAGGCCGCCGGTCAGCTGCTGCATGGAAGAGGCAGAGTCGTTCTCCGCCGCACGCAGCGCCTCATTCACGGCTGCCACAATCATATCCTGCAGCATCTCCACATCCTCAGGATCTACCGCATCGGGGTCAATAGTAACACTCTCCAGCACGCGCTTGCCGGTCACAGTGGCGCTGACCGCACCACCGCCGGCTGCCGCAGTGTAGGTCTTGGTCTCCAGCTCCTGCTGCATCTTCATCATATCCTGCTGCATCTTCTGGACCTGCTTCATCATGTTCATGTTCATGCCGCCGCCCATGCCGCCAAATCCGCGGCTGTTAAATCCCTTTGCCATAGGTCGCAACTCCTTTATTCTTCAATAATAATGTTGTCAAACTGCTGGCCCATTGCCAACAGATCATCCAGATTATCATGCTCGGCTGGCTGTTGTGCCGCCGGAGCTGTTTTTGGCGGTGCACCCACCTTTACAGTACACCGTACAGCCCGGCCGGTCTGCGCAGCAGCCAGCTTTTCCAACGCTTCCAGCACTGCAGAAGTGCCCACCATGTTTTTGGTAAAATCCGTATCCACCCACAGCGTTAACACGCTGTCTTCCAGCAGGCCCTGTACTGCGGACGGATTGCTGAGAAAGGGATAGACTGCCGGGAACTTTCCCCGAAGCCCAGCCACCAGCCCTGGCCACAAATCACCAGACGGCGCCGCCATAACCGGGGTATCGGCAGGCTTCTTCTCCATCTGAGAAACAGGCGCCGGGGCAGGCTCCGATTCTGCTTCATAAGCGATACGCTCCCCGGGTTCCTCTGGCAGCGGGGGGCGCTCCTCTTCCCTGGGCGGGGTATCCTTCTGCCCGCTCCGGCTATCCGGCACCTTTTTCTGCGGTACAGGCGGTACCGCACAGGCGGTAGGTATCCCACCTGCCAGTAGTTCCTCTACTCTGGACAGACGGGCATTGATTCCCGCCATACTCTCATCCAGCACCGGATCACAGAGACGGATCAGACAGAGCTCAGCATCTGTGCGGCGGTTGCCGCTGCGGGACAGGTCGGCAATCGTGGACTGGAGCACTCCCAGCATTTGGGCCAGCCGGGGCGTTTGAAACAGATTGGACAGCCGCCGCATGGTATTCTCATCGTAGCCACCAGTCAGCAGTGCTGCTCCACCCTTGGGGGCCGTCTTTCGTACCAGAAGATCCCTTGTCAGGGCAGACAGCTCACCCAGCAGGCTCCCTACTTCCTTGCCGGCACCATACAGTCTAGCCAGGGTCTCCAGGGCAGCAGCGGTATCACCGGCTCCGATCTGCTCCATCAGGCGGGCTGTCTCCAAGTTCCCAGCCAACCCCAAGGCGTCCAGCACCTCCTGAACACCGATAGGGCCGTCCGGTATCGCACACTGGTCTAGCAGGGACAGGGCGTCACGCAGTCCACCGTCCGCCAGCCGGGCCAGTAATTCCGCGCCCTCTCCTCTCAGCTCCAGACCCTCTTGGCGCGCCACATAGGCCAGCCGGGCAGCGATATCGCCGGGCAGAATGCGCTTGAAGGAGAACTGCTGACAGCGGGACTTGATGGTAGCCGGCACTTTATGCAGCTCTGTAGTGGCCAAAATAAACATCAGATGTGCAGGAGGCTCTTCCAGGATCTTCAGCAACGCATTGAATGCCGCGGTAGAGAGCATATGGACCTCGTCCACAATGTACACCCGTTTCCGCACCGCCGCTGGAGTATATACCGCCTCATCCCTCAGGGCACGAACCTGGTCCACGCCGTTGTTGGAGGCCGCATCCAGCTCCAACACATCCAAAATAGAGCCATTCTCAATGCCCAAACAGGACGGGCACTGGTTGCAGGGATTCCCGTTGACCGGGTGCTCACAGTTGACCGCCCGGGACAGGATTTTGGCGCAGGTAGTCTTGCCTGTGCCTCTGGTACCTGTAAACAAATAGGCGTGAGAGAGTCGTCCGGTCTCCACCTGCCGCTTCAACGTATCGGTGATATGGGCCTGACCCACCACGTCGTCAAAGGTACGGGGCCGCCATTTTCGGTATAAAGCCTGATACACGCCGGTCACCTCGTCATAAAAGTGAAAAAGAGGGGCGGAGGATGCGGAAAGCCGCGTCGCTTCGCCCCTCCTTGTACATCCGGTTCATGGCAAGACCGCACACCGACCTTTGGAATCAGCGCTATGCCCGTTACCCTGGCAGCCGGCTCAGGAGCGGGAACCCCGCGGCACAGATCGCGGTCCGCTTAGTGCTGCTCGGTTCCCCGCCTGACACGGTTCACGGGGCGACCTTGCGCGGGACCGATCCATCATCACTACTTACCGGGGTCAGACGACACAACGCAGATCCGGGGGCCGGGATTCATCCCTGCTGTAGCGGGTTGCAGGTACAGGGCACCGCTAACTCCCCGACTAGTGCGGCCTTGCCTTGGACCGGACGCATCAGCGCCGTCCGCTGGAAGGCTGTATTTGATATCATACATCATTTCCGACCATTTATCAATATCACTTTTTAGTTTTTTTCAAAAACCTCTTTACAACCGGTTTAATTATGCTATAATACTGGAGTGTTGAGTAAATATACTTTAATAATATGGGCCTATAGCTCAGCTGGGAGAGCGTACGGTTCGCATCCGTAAGGTCGTCGGTTCGATCCCGATTAGGTCCACCACACTCGGGAGATCTCGTTTTGAGATCTCCCGAGTTTTTTCATGCTTTCAGGATGCACGATAGTACACACTCTTGTCCCCTTCGGGATACAGGAAGTCGAAGAACTGTGTGACGCTGATTTTAAATTCCACTTCGATTTCAAAATTCTTTCCGATATTCACCCGCTCAATGAGCTGCCGCAGGATCATCTTCTTTCCCTCGATACTACTCCCCGCATATAGGTCGGCCCAGGACATAATCTTGTCATACTCCTTTTGGACGGCAACGGCAGAGCTCTTCAGATCAGCCGCTTTTTCCTTGGCCTGTTCCAATTCCTGTGCCAGCGCCGCCAGTTTGCTTCGGGTGTCCTCTATCATCTCACCGAGGATGTCCGCTCCAAAACTGCCAGTCCCATTGATGGTCTTGATGATCTCTTTCTTGTAGCTCTCCAGCTCCCGTTCTGCGGAGGCATGGAGTTTCTCCAGATTGGCCACCGAACTGTTTGCCAGTTGGAGTTCCTTCTCCCGCTGCTTTTGAATGAGCTGGCTCCTGGGTGCAGTCTTCATCCGCTCAAAGAGTTGGATGACGATCTTATCAATAATGCCGTCCAGTTTCTCGCCGGAGTATCCGGTCTGGCCGTCACAGTCCTGAGGATGGCGGATCTTGTAGTGGCAGGCATATCGGATATGGGTTTCCCGTTTGGGCTCACCCTTGGCGCGTCTGCCGCTGCTGGTGGTCAGCACCAGTTTGGAACCACAGTGGGCGCAGTAGACCATCCCGGAGAGCAGCGCCTTCCCCTTGGAGTTAAAGGGCACTTCATTGTGGTGCATTGTCCTGGCCTCCATCAACTCCTGTGCTCGCTCATACAGATCCAGCGGAACAATTTGTAGCTCCGGAAAGATTTCTGAGCGTGTTTCCCCACTGCGCAGGATTCCCACATACATGATGTTCTTCAGCATTTTGATGATGGTGGTATTGGCGAAGTTGGTTCCCTTTCGATTGAGATAGCCGTTGTTATATAACCACCGGGACAACCGCTGTGCGCCGAACCCCTCATAGACATATTTTTCAAAGATGATGCGCACCACCGCAGCTTCATCCGGGTCAACCAGAATCTCGTTGACTTCGTGATTCTTTTTATTGAAGCGCCCCTGCTTTTCCAGGCGGTATCCATAGGGAACGATCCCGCCGCGGAACCTCCCCTCCTGCACGATTTGTGACAGACGTGTCTTTGTTCGTGCGGAGGTTTTGAGGCTCTCGCCGGAAGCCTGCCAGTAACGGATATAGTTCAGCAGTTTGTCGATATGATCATCCATCTTCTGCTGCCCTTCCATTGCGCTCCACACTTCGATTCCATTGCGGATGAACCACTCCACCACGAAGGGCGTCTCATCATCTCTCCGTCCCAGGCGGTCGAACATGAACACCAGCAGGATGTCAAACTTCCGTTCCTCGGCATCCTGACGGATCTCCTGAATCGCGTCGCGGTCAGCAGCAGCCACCTTGAAACCCGAGACACCTTTTTCCGCAAATTCTTTGATGATCGTCCATCCCTGGCTCTCCGCAAATTCACGGCAGTATTGTTTCTGCATCGGGATATCATCTTTTTCTACCTGTCCTTTGGTAGAAACTCGATAGAGGCAATATACTCGCTTGTTTTTTTCCATGATTGCACCTTGTCCTTTCTGGTATAGGACTGCGGTGCATATGGTTTGCTCAGATTAAATTGTCAACGCCTCATGAAATGCCATCACAGCTGAGAATGAAAATATAGTCTGTGCGTTAACCGAAGGATTTGCTAAACTGAATACAGCAGGCGTAGTCCGGTTGCACCTTGGTGGATTT
>NZ_NFHA01000029.1:0-36944 GCF_002159225.1 Flavonifractor sp. An91
GCCACCCCCTCCCCCACGCCTGTTGTGACGCCTTCTCCCACACCTGCTCCAACACCTGCCCTCTCCGCTGAACCGGAGCTCTCTGGTTCTTCCGCACCAGAGCCGGCCCTTTCGGAGACACCAGCCGCGGAGCCGTCCGTCTCGCCCACTCCGGAAGCCAGTCCCCTGCCCTCCCCTGTTCAGGCCCAGGCCACGACTCAGCTTTCTGAGGCCCAGCCCGCCGCCGATCCCTACGCCGGGGCCGCCGCGGTGCTCCCCGCCGGTGCTTCCTTTACCATCCTGGGGGAAAAGGAAAACTGGTGGAAGGTGTCCTCCGGCTACGGAACCGGCTGGGTAGACCATCGCCTGTGCATGATCAATCTGCCCGACGTGGTCCCTTCTATCGTATATGACGCCACCAACGCTTATGCCTCCCGGTACACCAGTTCAGGAAAAGATATCCCCGGTATCACCGGCCAGGCTCTCTACCAGGGCAAGGTGTATAACCCCCGCTTTGATGAGGAGCAGTTCCTCATGCCGGTGCTCTACGCCACCGCCAAAAAGATCTGCGCCGCCCAGCAGAAGGCCCTGGCCCAGGGCAACAGTCTGAAGCTATACGAGGCCTACCGGCCTTATGCCACCCAGCGGGCGGTGGTCAAGACCCTGACCGCTCTGGCAGAGAAGGACCCGGAGGTGAAGGCGGCATCACCACAAAGCCCTGGTCCATGACCTACTTCATCAACACCGGCTACTCCAATCACCAGAAGGGTTTTGCGTTGGATGTAAGCCTGGTGAAGGTATCCCGTACCGAGACCCGCACCACCGGCGGCCACACCTATCTGGTACCGGTGGACTATCAGGAGTACGAAATGCCCACCCCCATCCATGAACCGAGCATGGCGGCGGCCTCCACCACCGGTCCCGGCGAAACAACCCTGGCTTCCACCATGAATGACCCGGCTCTGGCCCTGCGGGACTACTTCCGCAAGGCGGGCATGACGCCCCTGGAGTCGGAGTGGTGGCATTTCAACGACTACGCCGCCCGCACTCTGACGGGAGGACGCACCTCCACCGGCGGCTTTGAGGTCACCCGCTGCCGCAGCACCACACCTGGATAAAGAGAGAGGCAGGACATTTCGTCCTGCCTCTCTCTTTGATCTGATCTAGTTTTTGACACCGGAACCGCCACAGCCGCTGCACAGCCTCTGGCCGGTTCCGCCGCAGTAGGTACACTTCTGAGGGGTCTCGATCCCCATGACGGAGATAGACTGCCCCTGACCGGTGCCTCTGCAATAGGGGCAGGTCACCATTCCGTCTCCGCCGCAGACGGCGCAGGGCTCAGAGCCCACGGCGGAGCCGCCGCTGCCGGAACTGCTGCCGCCGGAGGTACTGGTACCGTTGTTGAATATCTCTTTCACGTTGCTGCCGTTACTGTCCATAATATAGATGGAGGTAGCGCCCCAGGAGCTGGACCCGGCAGTAAAGCCGCTCTGACTCTCAAGAAAGACCACCTTGGAGTCGTTGTTGGCCAGGCATCTGCACTGGTAGCTGCCCTGATAGAGCACCTCCTGGAGGTCGGTGCTGCGGTTGACCCGCACCACCTTGGTCTGGCTGTGACCATACTGCCAATCCGCCGTCCAGGTATAGACGTTGGCCTGCCGGAAACCATTCTCGGCAGCGTTGTAGCTGCTCTCGCTGACACTCTGACGGACGCCGGTGGAGGCGTTGTGGAAGTAATAGGCGCCGTCGTCATCAAAGTAGATGCCCGAGCCGTCCGCTGCGCAGAAGAGATCGCTCCCCACGTTGTCATATAGAGTCCGGCTGGCGCCGGTGGCCGGATCGGCCTCAATGATGGAGTGGGACCAGGCGGCATTGGAATAGAAGTAGTCGCTGAGATAGATCTTGCCGCCCGCAGCCGTCATATTGATGTAATTGGACAGCCCATCGTTGTGGTAGAGCTGCCTGCTGCTGCCGGTGTTCAGGTCCACGGCGTACACCGAGTTCTCGTTCTCGCCGGTGACTACCAGATAGTCCCGGTAAATCATCATCTGCGCGATCTCCAGTTTCCCGTCCTGATTGAATACGATGGACCGGGCGCCGGTGGCGGGATCGATGCGGTAGACGGCCTGATTGCTGCCGCTCCCATGGTAGTAGACCTTCCCGTCGTAGGGAATGATCTCAGCGGGATAGACCGCCGCGTTGAAGGAGGTGACGGAGACGCCGTCATACCGGTAGAGCGTGGTCTGCCCCCCGAAGGAGAAGTAGAGGATGTCCCCGTCAAACACCGCCCTGCTCCGGACCTCCTTGTAGGTGATGTCCTTGTACACCCGGTTTTGGTCGGCGGCAGCCGACTGGCCGCCGGAGGTGATGACCACTCGGTTGTTGGCCCCGTCCCACTGCACGTTGCAGTCCAACGACTCAGACACCGCCCGGACGGGCACCAGGGTCCGGCCGTTGAGAGCTATAGGAGCTACATCCAACTCGAAGTACTGGGCCTGACCGTCGCCCACCTGCTTTGCCAGCACATTTTTCCCTAACTGCATGGCAATCAGGGTATCGCCCCTCTGTGCCGCCACTCCCTGGTATTCCGGTATCCACTCAACCGTAGCGCCCAGCTTCTCAAAGATGGCACGGAAGGGCACCAACACCCGCCCGTTCTGGGCGATGGGCGGCTGGTCAAAGGTCAGTTTTTCCCCGTCTACATACACGGAGATTTCGTTCGCCGCCGACTGGGCAGTGCCTCCGGCAGGCACAAAGAGCGCCGTCAGCAACAGCACAGAGAGCACCAGAGACAAAAATTTGTGTCTTTTCATAGAATTCACTCCATTCCTATTTTATTTTGTTAGAAGCAGTATACCATAATTATCCTTGTATATCAATCCGTGGGAAATCTTTTTTACCGTCCGGGCAAAAACATGGGGAGCACCTGACCATCAGGTCGGGTGCTCCCCATGTTTTTTATTATACTTACTGAGCCTCGTAGACCGCCTTCATGCCCTTGTAGGTCATATAGCAGTCCAGCTTGGACACGGTCTCGAAGGGGGCGTGCATGGACAGAACAGGCACGCCGGCGTCGATGGTGTCGATATCGCGCTCAGCCATATAGCAGGCCACGGTGCCGCCGCCGCCGGCGTCCACCTTGCCCAGCTCGGCCATCTGCCACACCACACCGGCGGCATCCAGCACCTTACGGGTGTAGGCCACCAGCTCAGCGGAGGCATCGGAAGCGCCGGACTTGCCCCGGGCGCCGGTGTACTTGCACAGGCCCATGCCGTAGTTGACCCGGGCGCTGTTGCGCTTCTCGTACACATCGGCAAAGTTGGGGTCAAAGGCGGCGGTCACGTCGGCGGACAGGCAGAAGGACTTCTCATAGCAGGCCTTCAGGGTCACCCGCTGGGCGTCGCACAGATCGCTCATGAAGGTATCGAAGGCGGCGGACTGCATACCGGACACGCCCTCGGAGCCGATCTCCTCCTTATCGGCCAGCATACACACGGCAGTGCGGGCGGGGGTGCCCAGGGTAAACAGGGCAGCCAGGGCGGCGAAGCCGCACACCCGGTCGTCGTGGCCGTAGGCGCCGATGAGGGAGCGGTCAAAGCCGATATCCATGGCCTTGAAGGCGGGCACGGCGGACAGCTCGGCAGAGATAAAGTCCTCCTCGGTAATACCGTACTTCTGGTTGAGCAGGTCCAGAACAGCCAGCTTCACCCGGTCGGAGCCCTCGTCACCGGCAAAGGGACGGCTGCCGATGAGCAGGTTCAGGCTCTCGCCGGGAATGGCCTCGCCCAGAGGCTTCTTGGACTGCTCAGCACCCAGGTGGGGCAGCAGGTCATCGATGGTGAAGCGGGGCTCGCCCTCAGAGGAGCCAATGGACACCTTTACGGTGGTGCCATCCTTCAGGGCAATGACACCGTGGAGCTCCAGAGGGATGGTGACCCACTGATACTTACGGATACCGCCGTAGTAGTGGGTCTTGAAGAAGGCCAGCTCAGCGTCCTCATAGAGGGGGTTGGGCTTCAGGTCCAGGCGGGGGGAATCGATGTGGGCGGCGCCGATATTGACGCCCTCGCTGAGGGGCTTGCTGCCGATGACAGCCAGCATGATGGCCTTGCCCCGGTTCACCCGGTACAGCTTGTCGCCGGGATTGAGGGCCATACCACGGACAAAGGGCTTGAAGCCGTGATACTCGGCCAGGCGGACGGTCTCGTCCACGCACTCCCGCTCGGTCTTGCCGGCGTCCAGGAACTTCTTGTAATCCTCGCAATATGCGTTCAGATCCGCCTCTTCCGCAGGATTCAGGCGGTCATAGCCATTCTTGGGCTGATAGAGCAGGGCTTCCCGCCGCAGCTCACCGGCGGTCTTTTGTTTCTCTTCCATGTGAGAGTCCTCCTTTATGATAAACGTTATGGGATCAGCGTCTGAAACAGAGCCAGGGCCTTTTGGGCAAATTCCTCCGCCGTGCCCTGATTCTCCAGGATATAGGTGCAGTGGGTACGGAAAAAATCATCCCCCTGCTGGGCATCCACCCGCTTACGGGCGTAGTCCTCCGGGATACCCTCCCGGGCCATGATGCGGCGGATACGGATCTCCCTGGGAGCCAGAATGCCCACCACCGCGTCGCAGGTCTCCCCTACGCCGCTCTCGATGAGAGCGATGGCATCGATGGCTACCGCCGTCCGTCCGTCCGTCTCTGCCTGGGCGGCCTGCCGGTCGATCTCTTCGATGATAAATCGATGGGTAATGGCATTCAGGTCGGCCAAAGCGGTGGGATCGGCAAAGACCACACTGCCCAGGGCCTTCCGGTCCACCTGCCCCGTCTCATCCAGGATGGCAGAACCAAAACGGGCCGTCAGGGCGTCCCCCATGGGAGCGCTGTGGGCCAGCAGGTCATGATACACCTGATCGGCGTCAATGATATGGGCCCCCAGTTCGGTCAATACGTTGAGGGCGGTGGTCTTACCCGCCCCGGTGGGGCCGGTGATGCCGATGCGTTTCATGTCCTTCGCCTCCAGCAGTTAGTATACCACACTATCGGTATGGTGTGTGAGCGATTTGTAAATTGTGGCGGCTTCTCCACATCCGCAGCCTAATTAGTATACCACAAGTTCCGCCCCTTTGGAAAACGATTTTTTCCAAAAGCGAAGAATCGGGACGGCGAATTTTCACTCGCCGTCCCGATTTTATCGCTATTCATGCTCGGACCAGCCGTGGTGATGGCCGTGGCCGTTCCCCGTCGGGGCACTCTCTACAACGTTTCCCTGCTCCAGCGATCCAATCCAGTCCCGGATCTGCCGCATGGTCAGCCCCGCCACATCCTCCGCCGTCACAGTGGGGTCCAGAGCCTGAAGTTCCAGAAACGCCTGGTACTTGCCCAGGGACAGCCCGGCATGGTGGGCCTGCTCCAGCGCTTCCGCATCCCCATGATGGCACTGGACATTCTCCTGCCCAGCGGTACAGTCCTCCGCCCCCGCCAGCAGACGGCTGCACTGGACCTCATCCTCCCCCGCCACGGTGACGGACAACAGCTCACCTGCCGCCAGCCGGTCGGCAATGCTCTCACTGGCTACCAGCTGTTCCAGGGCCTCCTGGTAGTCCATCAATCTCAGGTCCAGGCTGTCGGCCAGCTCCTGACCGTCCTCATTCCAGGCGCGGACGGTCACTACCCTATCAAACCTGTTGATCCCCAGTTCCAGGGATGGATTGATGTCGATGCTGAGATAGGTGGTTGGTGTAAAGTAGTAACGGTATCCACCCAGCCCCGCCAACAGCAGCACCAGGCAGACTGCCACCGCGGCCAGGTAGCCCACAGGCCGGTGGCGGCGGCTCCGCGCCCGGTCCAGGGCGGCCCGGGTATTTTCCTTCATGGCTTCTCCGGCGTGAAGCTGCCCAAAGGCCTCCCGAATCTGCTCATCCATGGTCCTCACCCCCCAGCGTTTCCTTCAGGTGCGCCCTAGCCCGGGCCAGAGTGGTGTAGATGGTGTTCACGTTCTTACCCAGCAGGCGGCTCAGCTCCGGGGCGGTATAGCCCTCGTAGTAGTGGAGGTATACCACCTGCCGCTCCTTCTGGGGCAACGCCAGCACGGCGGCCAGCACCTCCCGGCCCTGGCCGGTAAGCTTGTCGGCCTGGCCGGTCAATTCCTCCAGAGGCACGGTATTTCTGCGGAAAAAGCTGCGGAGCAGGTCCTTGCAGGCATTGAGGGTCACCCGGATGAACCAGGCCTTCTCATGCTCGCCGCTTTCAAAGGGCTTGTCGCGGAGCAGATACTTCAAAAACACCGTCTGGAAGATGTCCTGGGTGTCCGCCTCATTCTTCAGATGGATCATGCACAGCCGCCGGACGGTATCCCCATACCGCTCCACGGCCTGATTGGTCTCCTCTTCACTTCGCATAGACACCCTCACCTCCCCTCCTGCTCAGCCGGACCTGTTACCAGCCGTGATGGCCGCCGCCGTGGCAGCCGTGTCCACTGTACCCACCGCCATACCGGCAGCTTGTACCATGGTAGTCACACACCCCATCGCCGTCGGCATCTACAAACCGGCAATAGTTCCCCCGGTTGTCACAGATCCCGTCGCCGTTGGCGTCCACATAATTTCGCCCCCCGGCGGCAAAGGCGCCGGTCACTCCCACCGTCAGCACCAGAGCGGCAATGGCGGTACCCATCAGGATTTTCTTCATGTGAATTCCTCCTTACTTCTTTTGGTTTCACCCTGAATACGAACCAAAGGACGGAATCCTTTCAACGGTTAAAAAAAGATGGCCGTGAAAACACGGCTATCTTCGTTAATCGGGCTGATCGGCCCGGATGATATGGAATCCGGCCGCCTTGTTGAGCCGGTTGGCCACCGCCAGACCAATGCCGGTGGCGTCGGGGCACTGGGCCCAGATGTGTGTCACGTCGGTGCCGTCAAACCAACGCAGGGCGTCAAACACCCGTCTGGCCTGCTCGGGCACGTCGGTGCTGGGGCCCAGCTGCTCCAGGGGGTGGCCCTCAAACAGATGGGTATACTCGTCAAAGCAGATCACCCCGTCGCCGGGGGCCATATGGGTCTGGATGTATCGGGCCGCCGTCTCAGGCGCGCCCTGAACCACCGTCACCGGCGCTTTGGGTGCGTAGTGGCGGTACTTCATGCCGGGGGCCTTAGGCTGCTCCCCGGCACCCATGAGCCGAGTCACTGCCGGGTCCACCGCCACCTCGCCCAGTACACTCTTCAGCTGCTCCAGGGTGATGCCGCCGGGACGCAGCAGCCTGGGCGGTTGCTCGGTCAGGTCGATGATGGTGGACTCCACCCCCACGGAGCAGGGACCGCCGTCCACAATGCCATCGATCTTGCCGTCCATATCCTCCAGCATATCCGCCATATTGGTGGGGCTGGGCCGGCCGGAAGTATTGCCCGACGGGGCAGCTACCGGCACATCCGCGGCAGCGATGATAGCCCGGCACACCGGATGGGCCGGGCAACGCATCCCCACTGTGTCCAGTCCGGCGGTAACAGCGGCAGGCACAATGGGCTTGTGCTTGAGGATCATGGTCATGGGACCGGGCCAGAATTTGTCGGCCAGGGCATAGGCCGCCTCCGGGATGTCCTCGCAGTAGCGCTCCAGCCAGTCGGCGGTGGGGATATGAAGAATCAGCGGGTTGTCTTGGGGACGGCCCTTGGCCGCAAAAATGTGACCTACCGCCTCGCTGTTCAGCCCGTTGGCCCCCAGGCCGTACACCGTCTCGGTGGGGATACCCAGCAGACCGCCCCGGCGGAGGATGTCCGCCGCCTCCCCGATCTGCTTATCATTTAAACGCAGGGTATGCATCCTTCCTCACCGCTTTCTCAAAACCGATGACAGCGGCGGCGACGGCGGTCCCTCTGTACCACCGTCAGGATACCTGCCGCCAGCAGGGCGGCGCCGGACAGGATGTGCAGGATGCCAATGGCCTTTTTCATACCCAAGTCTCCTTTGTTATTCGTAGATGCCCACCGGGGTGCCCGCCAGTTCAATGGTGGTATCGGGGGCGAATTTGGCCTTTTGCAGATAGCCCTTCACGGTGAGAATGCCGTATTTGGGGTTGACCTTCTCGTCCTCCAGCTCCAGCTCCAGATAGTCGGCGCCCGAGCCGGTGAGCCAGCCGTCGTCCTCCAGCAGGTTCGCCAGATCGTCCCGTACCAGATCCAGGGTCAGCCCCTCCGGCAGGGTATTGAAATGAATGATCAGTTCCATGGTCAGTGCTCCTTTTCTGGGATTCCGGGATGCCTCCCGTTTATTCCTCCTGGCTGTGTTTGAGCCGCTCGGCCTGGTCAGCGGTAACCAGTCCATCGATGATCTCGTCCAGGTCGCCGTTCATCACATTCTCCAGCTTATACAGGGTCAGGCCAATGCGGTGATCGGTGAGCCGTCCCTGAGGGAAATTGTAGGTACGGATGCGCTCGTTCCGCATTCCGGTGCCCACCTGGCTGCGGCGCTCCGCCGTCAGGGACTCCTCCTGCTCCCGTACCTTCTCCTCATACAGCCGGGAGCGCAGGATCTGCATGGCCTTGTCCCGGTTCTGGAACTGGCTGCGCTCCTGCTGGCACTCCACCACCGTGCCGGTTGGCTTGTGGATGAGCCGCACAGCGGAGGAGGTTTTATTCACGTGCTGTCCGCCCGCGCCGGAGGAGCGGAACACCTGCATCTCAATGTCGGCGGGATTGAGCTCAAAGTCCACCTCGTCCACCTCGGGCAGCACCGCCACGGTGGCAGTGGAGGTATGGATGCGCCCGCCCGACTCGGTCTCGGGCACCCGCTGGACCCGGTGTACTCCGCTTTCAAATTTCAGGCGGGAGTAGGCCCCGTCTCCCTCAATGGTAAAGCAGATTTCCTTGACGCCGCCCAGCTCGGTTTCATTCACCGAGTCTACCTCCACCTTCCAGCGGCGGGCGTCGGCGTACATGGAGTACATCCGGAACAGGGAGTGGGCAAACAGGGCCGCTTCCTCCCCTCCTACTCCGGCCCGGATTTCCACAATGACGTTCTTGTCGTCGTTGGGGTCCCGGGGCAGCAGCAGGATGCGGATCTCATCCTCCAGCCGTGCGATGTCCTCCTTGGCCTGCTGATACTCCTCCTGGGCCAGCTCCTTCATGTCGGGATCGCCCATCAGCTCCTCCGCGTCCTTCAGGTCCTGCTGACGGCGGGTATAGGCCCGCCAGGCAGTGACCACCGGCTCCAGCTCCCGCTGCTCCTTATTGAGCTTAGCCACCAGGGCCGGGTCATTATAGGTCTCACCCGCTCCCAGCTGGGCCTCGATACTGGCAAAACGCAGGTCCAGGGCGCTTAGTTTTTGCTGCATATCCAAATCATATCACCTGTCAAAGAAATAGGACTTGACCAGAGCCAGCGGCTCCCGGATGTACATCTTCAGCCGGGATGGAATGTGGGAGCTGGGGGCCGCCAGGGTGGACAGGGTGTAATCCCCCTCCCATGCCCTGTCCCACAGCATCCGCACCCGGGTCAGGTGGAAGCCGTTGGACACCACCAGCATCTGGCTGGTATCAATCCCCTCCCGCTCCAGCAGCGCCTGGGTAAAGCGGATGTTTTCCCAGGTGTTGTGGGACTGGTCCTCCAGCAGGATCTGGTCTGAGTCCACCCCGTGGTCGGTCAGATAATCGTACATACACTGGGCCTCGCTCTGGTGTTCGTCGGGGCCCTGCCCGCCTGAGGCCACGATGGTCAGGTCCGGGTGATCCTCCAGGTAGTCCAGAGCTTTGTCCAGCCGGTCCTGGAGCAGGATGGACGGCCCCCAGGACTCCACCTTGCAGCCCAGGATCACCATCACCTTGGGTTCGCCGGTGATACTGTCGTGGGCGCCAGACAGCACCACGCCCAGCAGCACCGCAAAACTCAGCAGAGCGGCCAGCACCGCCGCCAGCAGAGCCAGCAGCCATACCGGCTTTCTGCGCCCTCCGTAGGGGCGGTAATACTGTTTCTTTCGTCTCATCCTCTGGCCTCTTCCAATTCCGCGGCCAGGGTCTCCCACTTGGTGTACAGGGTGGCGATCTCGTCCTCCAGCGCCTTCTGCTCCTCATACACCTTCTGGAGCTCCAGATAGTTGGAGGCCACCTCCTCGGCTTTCAGAGACAGCTCATACTGCCGCTCCTCCGCCTTGGCTACCGCCCGCTCCGCCGCGGCCACCTGCTTCTCCAGCTCCTTGGTGCCGCCGGGGCGCTTGGGCTTCTCCTTCTTGGGCTTCTCCGGCTCAACTTTCACCGGGGCAGCAGCTTGGTTCTTGGCCCGCTCACGGGCGGCCCGGAACTCCTCAAAGGTGCCCCGGAAGTCGGTGATGTGCCCGTCCTCCAGCATCCAGATGCGGGTGGCAAACTGCTTAATGAAGTAGCGGTCATGGGATACGAAGAGCAGGTTGCCCTCGTAGTCTGCCACCGCCTCCTCAATCCACTCCCGGCTGGCGATGTCCAGATGGTTGGTGGGCTCGTCCAAGATAAGCAGGTTGATCTGCTCATCCATCAGCATACACAGCCGCAGGCGGCTCTGTTCGCCGCCGGACAGGGCGGACACCGGCTTGAATACGTCCTCTCCCCGGAAATTAAAGGCAGCCAGCCGGTTGCGGGCGGTCTGGGTGGAGCAGTCCTGATCGTAAATCATGGTATCCACCAGGTTGCGCTCCGGGTGGGAGAAATGGATGATCTGGGGCAGGTAACCCACCTTTACAGTTGGCCCCATCTTTAGCTTTCCGGAGTCGGGCTCCTCCTCCTTCAGCAGAATCTTCAGCAGGGTGGATTTGCCGGTGCCGTTATCTCCCAGCAGGGCGATGCGCTCGCCCCCCACCACCTCCAGATTGACGTGGTCGAAGAGGGTGCGCCCGTCAAAGGACTTTTTCAGTTCCTTGATGGTCAAAACTTCGTCGCCCCGGAACTCCCGCTCCCCGAACTTCATATCCAGGCGGCGCTCCTTGGTGGGCTTGTCGGTGGTGCGCAGACGCTCAATCCGCTTCTCCATGGACTGGGCCCGCTTAAAGATCTTGTCGTTGCCTGAGTAGGCCCAGATCCGCAGCTGCTGGGAGGCCTTCTCCAGCTGCTCGATCTTGGCCTGTTCCTTCTCGTACTGCTTCAGCTTCTCCTGGTAACGGTGCTCTTTCTCCACCACGTAGAAGGAGTAGTTGCCCTCGTAGAACTCCGCCTTGCCGTCCTGGATCTCAATGACCCGCTTGACCACCCGGTCCAGGAACCAGCGGTCATGGGAGATGGCAAGGACAGTACCTTTATACTTATCCAGATATTCCTCCAGCCATTCCGTGGCCCGGAGGTCCAGATGGTTGGTGGGCTCGTCCAGCAGCAGGATGTCGGTATCCTCCAGAATGAGCCGGGCCAGATTGACCCGGGTCTTTTCGCCGCCGGACAGAGAGGAAAAGAGCTGGTTTCTCATATCCTGGGAAATTTCCAGGCCGTTGCACACCTTGTTCAGGGGGGTGATGGTATCATAACCGCCCCCCGCCTCAAAGGCGGCAGTGAGGGCATCGTACCGCCGCAGCAGAGCCGGGTCGCTGTCCTGGCCCATACGGACGGTGAGCTCCTCCATCTCCCGCTCCATGTCGTGAAGCCGCTGGAAAGCGGTCTGGAGCACGTCCTCCACCGTGTACTCCGGCGGATAGACGGGGATCTGGGAGATAAGCCCCACCCCCTTGCCGGGGGCGATGTGGACCTCACCGTCATCCCAGTCCATTTCGCCGGTGAGGATTTTGAACACCGTGGTCTTGCCGGCGCCGTTTTTGCCCAGCAGGCCCACCCGTTCCCCCTGGTCGATCTGGAAGGTGAGGCCATCCAATATTTTTTTACCTACCTCGAACTCTTTGGACAGGTTCGAGACGGAGATATCGATCATTGCTTGCCTCCAAATGGTGTGTGTGATACAATCGGTTGGAAGAAAACGCCCCGGTCCGCCGGGGCCGCATCACAAGGAGGAGTTCTCTATGGACGCGATCCGTTGGGAAGGAAATACCCTTTACTTACTTGACCAGACAAAGCTTCCGGTGGAGGAGACCTGGCTCCCCTACACCGATTACCGGCCGGTGGCCAATGCCATCCGCACCATGGTAGTGCGGGGTGCTCCCGCCATTGGCGTCACCGCCGCCTACGCCTATTGCCTGGCCGCTTTGGCCGGGGATGACCTGGCCGAGGCCAAGGCCGTCCTGGCCGCCAGCCGTCCCACGGCGGTCAATCTGTTCTGGGCTCTGGACCGGATGGCCAGAAAGGCTGCTGATTGCGGCGGAGACCCGGAAACCCTCATTGCCGAGGCTGTGACCATCCATCAGGAAGATGTGGCTATGTGTAAGGCCATGGGCCTTTACGGTGCTTCTGTGGTGCCTGATCACGCCCACATCCTCACCCACTGCAATGCCGGAGCCCTGGCCACCGGCGGCTACGGTACCGCTCTGGGAGTCATCCGGGCCGCCCATGAGCAGGGTAAAGTGGATATGGTTTACGCTGATGAGACCCGTCCCCTGCTCCAGGGCGCCCGGCTCACCGCCTACGAGCTGGTCACCGACCACATTCCCGCCACCCTCATTGCCGACAACATGGCTGCCAGCCTGATGGCCAAGGGCAAGATCGACATGGTGGTGGTGGGCTGCGACCGGATGGCGGCCAACGGAGACTTCGCCAACAAGATTGGCACCTACTCGGTGGCGGTGAACGCCCATCATCACGGGGTTCCCTTCTATGTGGCCCTCCCCTGCTCCACCATCGATCTGACGATCCCGGATGGCTCCGGCATCCCCATCGAGGAGCGGGACAAGAACGAGGTGCGTACCCTGTACGGAGTCCAGACCGCGCCGGCCACGGTGGAGGTTTACAACCCCGCCTTTGACGTGACCCCACACAGCCTGGTCACCGGCATCATCACCGAGAAGGGCATCATCTATTCGCCCTTCAAGGAGAATCTGCAGAAGCTGTTTGGATAACACAGATAGCATCAGGACCTTCCCCCCGGTGGGGGGAAGGTCTTTTTTTCGCCATTACGCCTCTTTGGTGATGGTCAGCAGGTACTCCACCAGCTCCTCCAGGGCCATGCCCCGGGAGGCCTTTACCAGAATGGTAGCGTGGGGGCGCACCACGCTGTCCAGTACCGGCTTGGCCTCTGCCTTGTCGGCGCAGTGCCAGCACACCGGCACACCTGCCGCCTTGGCGGCATCGTAAATATGCTTGGACAGCTCACCCACCGCCACAAGACAGTGGATGCCCGCCTTGGCCAAGTACTCGCCGATGCCGGCATGGAGGGCGGGAGCCAGGGGGCCCAACTCAAACATATCGCCCAGCACCGCAACCTTGTACTCTCCCTTGGCGTTGGAGAGCACCTCCACCGCCGCCCGCATGGACTGGGGATTGGCGTTGTAGGTGTCGTTGAGGATGGTGATATCATCCCCACGGGTGAGGATGTTCATCCGCATCTTGGTGGGGGCGAAGTGGAGCACTCCGTCGGCGATCTCCTGAGCGGTCAGGCCGAAGTGCTGGCCTACCGCCGCCGCCATCAGGGTAGGATAAATCATATGGTCACCCAGAGCCGGGATTTCCACCGGGAAATCACCGTCAGGCGTTTCTACCTTACAGCTGATCCGGCTCTTGCCGTCGCTGGCCAGATCCACCGCCCGGTAGTCCAGCCCCTCCCCGGAGCCCACCCGGATGAAGGGATGGGGCAGCTTGCCGGGCAGGGTGTTCAGCAGCGGGTCGTCGCCGTTGATGACGGCAGGCGCACCCGGCTTGGCGTGGTGGAAGATCTCGCTCTTGGCCTCCAGAATCTTCTCCCGGGAGCCGAAATGCTCAATGTGGGAGTCGCCGATGTTGGTCATGAGGATCATGTCGGGCTCCACAATGGCGGAGAGATAGTCGATCTCCCCGGCGTGGTTCATGCCCAGCTCCAGCACGGCGATCTGGTGCTCCGGCTTGAGCCGCAGCAGGGTCATGGGCACCCCGATGTCGTTGTTCAGGTTGCCCTCGGTCTTGAGGACGTTGTACTTCTCCCCCAGCACCGCCGCCACCATGTCCTTGGTGGTGGTCTTGCCCACCGAGCCGGTAATGGCTACCACAGGGATGGCGAATTTCTGCTTGTAATACTTGGCCAGATCCCGGAGGGCCCGGTGGGTGGACTTCACCTTAATATAGAACTTGCCGGGCAGATAGCTGTCCCGCTCCCGCTGGGTGAAGCACCCGGCAGCGCCCCCTTCCAGGGCGGCGTTGATGTAGGCATGACCGTCAAAGCGCTCTCCCACCAGGGGGATAAACAGAGAACCGGGATGGATGGTACGGCTGTCGGTCTCCACCCGGCTCACCGCCCGGTTCAGATCTCCGAACTCACCCAGCAGGCTGCCGCCTACCGCTTCCATGATCTCTCGTATGGTCATCGGCTCCATGTTGTTGTCTCCTTCAATCTCTCTCGTTCCGGATGCCGGTTTACCGGCCCTGTTTTCTGGCCTCCAGGGAGGCCTCCACAATGCGCTGGCACAGGCTGTTGTAATCAATGCCCACCGCGGCGGCCTCCTGGGGCAGCAGGCTGGTGGGGGTCATGCCGGGCAGGGTGTTGATCTCCAGGAACCAGGGCTCACCGTCGCTGGTGACGATGAAGTCGGCCCGGGAATAGACGGACAGGCCCAGGGTCTCATACACCCGCAGGGCGGCGGCGCGGAGCTTCTCCTCCCACTCCGCCGGAATCTCCGAGGGGCACACCTCCAGAGCCGCACCGGGCTGATACTTGTTGGCGTAGTCGTAGAAGCCCTCCTTGGGGATGATCTCGATGGAGGGCAGGGCCTTGCCGTCCAGGATGCCCACCTGGATCTCACGGCCCTTCACATACTCCTCCAGCACGGTGCGGCCTCCCAGGGTCAGGCCGTCGGTGAGGGATTTGCGCAGCTCGTCGGCGGTATAGGCGATGGACACGCCGATGGAGGAGCCGCTGGCCACCGGCTTTACCACCAGAGGCAGCCGGGCGGTCTTGACCAGGCCCTCAATATCCTCCGCCTTGTACTCCACGGTCTTCCAGCCGGGGGTATTTACCACGTCGGCCACCATCCGCTTGGTCAGGTCCTTGTCCATGGCGATGGCGCTGGACAGGTAGCCCGCCCCGGTGTAGGGGATGCCCATCAGGTCAAAGGCGGCCTGGACCTTGCCGTCCTCGCCGCAGGTGCCGTGGAGGGCCAGGAACACCAGATCGGCCATCTGGCACAGCTCCAGCACACCGGGGCCAAACACGCTCTTGCTGTCGCCGGGACGGCTGGCCTTGATCTGCTCCAGGTCAGGGGCCTCCCGGCTGATCTTTTTAAAGGATTCGGGCACCGGCGCATCAAAGAAAGACTCGTCTGCACGGCCCTGCTCCAGGCCGAAAAACATATCGATGAGTCCCGCCCGATGGCCCAGAGCCCGCAGGGCCTCGGTCACCATGGTGCCGGTGGAAAGGGACACGTTCCGCTCCGGGGACAGCCCCCCGGCCAAAACTACGATCTTCATAATACACCTCAGTTGCCAGTTTGATACAATATGATACGCGCTAATGGTACATTATAGCACGCTTTACCTCTATACTCAACTACCTTTCGACTATCTATGCATGAAATCTTTCTTTTTCCGGTGGTCATACCCTACCGCTTGACATTCCTCCGCCATTCTGCTACATTGAACCCAGAACTTCCTTTTATGGAGTAAAGCAACTATGCTGTATCGGTCCAATCCCACCTGAGGTGCATCCTAACATCCCGGCGCTGTGATCCAGCGCCTTGTTTTGATGCAGAAATTCAGGAAGGATTGGATCTTTTTCATGAAACGGAATTTAAGGTGTATGTACGCCATCGCCCTTTTGCAGGGCATGGTCTTTTACGGCCCTGTGGCCACCCTCTACCGGGAAGCGCAAGGCGTGTCTATCGCCCAGATCACCCTCATTGAGAGCATCTCCCTGGCTCTGTGCATCCTGCTGGAGGTGCCCTGGGGGATCCTGGCCGACCGGCTGGGGTACAAACGCACCATGATCGGGTGCTGTTTTCTCTATTTCCTGTCCAAAATCGTGTTCTGGCAGGCAGACGGCTTCGGCGGCTTCCTGCTGGAGCGGGTCATGCTCAGCGTGGTGGTAGCCGGGATGTCCGGGGTAGACACCAGCATTCTCTACCTCTCCAGAGGCGAGCAGGACAGCCAGCAGGTTTTTGGGTGGTACAACAGCCTCCAGACCGCCGGGCTGCTCATCGCCGCCCTCATCTTCTCCCTGTTTGTCGGAGACAACTACGCCCTGGCGGGGGGCCTCACTGTCCTCAGCTATGGCGCCGCCGCCCTGTGCGCCCTGGGGCTCACCGAGGTGAAGTCACCCGCCCCCTTCTCTCCACGGCTGACCCTGGATATCCTGCGCCAGACGCTGACCAATCGACGTCTGCTCCTCTTTCTCCTGTCGGCGGCCCTCCTCTCCGAGGCCCACCAGACCATCACCACCTTTTTAAATCAGCTGCAATATGCCCGCGCCGGCCTGCCCGATTGGGCCATTGGTGCCCTCTATATCGCCGCCACAGTACTGGGCATGGCGGGAATCTGGTCCGCCCGGCTCACCCGCCGAACGGGCACCGTGGGAACAGCGGTGCTGCTCTATGGCGGCGGGGTACTGGCCTGTATCGCCCTGGCTCTGACCGCTGCCCCTCTCCCCTCCATCTGTGCCATTCTCACTCTGCGGCTGTGCAATACCCTATGCCAGCCCTTCCTGATGGAGTTGCAAAACAAGCAGGTGTCCACACCTCACCGGGCCACCGCCCTCAGCGTCCACGCCATGTTCATAGATGGGGTGGGGGTTGGTACCAACCTGGCTTTCGGTGCTCTGGCGGAAATCAATCTGTCCTGGTCCTTCTGGCTGGGCGGCGGAATCTGCCTTGTTGGGTTACTTCTTTTTATCATATGGTATAAACTACGTCCCCGAGCATAAAGGGAAACGGCCGCCGATGGCGGCCGTTTTTCTCATATTTCCTTTAAAACCAGCCGGTGTCCCGGCTGTCCAGCAGATCCAGGGCGGCGCACAGCAGCTGGGCCGCCTCTCCACGGGTGAGAGTTTCCGTGAGGCCGGCCTCTGCCGGCAGTACCCCGCAGGTGGACAGGTTGGCCGCCGACTGGGCCGCCCAGGCGGGAGCGTCGGCGGCAAAGGTCTGGGCGTCCACGTCGGTGACGGACAGCACCCGGTCCAGCAGCACCGCCGCCTCGGCGGTGGTGATGGAATCATCGGCCCGGAACACCACCCGGCCCTCATCATCGGTGGTCCCCTGGACCAGACCGCACTTCAGGGCGGAGGACACATAGGGCTTGGCCCAGGTGGGAATGCTCTCGTCGTCGGCGAAGCCGGTGCGGGACACCCCCTCCAGGGACTCCACCCCGGCAGCATTCATAGCCATGGCCACAAACTCGCTGCGGGTGACGGCGGCGTCAGGCTGGAAGAAGTATTCCCCTCCCATGCACTCGCCCACAAAGACCCCCTCCTCCGCCAGACGAATGGCCGCCTTATGGGCAGGGTGGCCGCTGAGATCGGCGTAGGTCACCTTGGTGTCCGGCTTTTCGATCTTTACTTTGACTGTAGCCGGGTCGGAGGCGTTGCCCACCGTGTCCATGGCAATATAGGTGAAGGAGTCCTTACCGGTCTTATTCTCATAGGGGGTGTAGACGAACTGGCCATCCTCCCCAATGGTTACCAAACCCCGGGCGGGCTTCTTCACCAGCCGGTAGGTCAGCAGGTCACCCTCCGGGTCCACGGCGGAAAAGCGGTCGGTGACCGCCACATTTTTATAGGTGGACAGCTCCAGATTCTCCGCCACCGGGGCGCCGTTGGCCTCGGTCAGCAGATGGACCTCCACCCCAACCTCCTGTCCCGGCTCACCGTCGGCAAAGAGTGGCTGAAAGGTAAAGCTGGCCTCCAGAGCGGTGGGGGTAACAGAGGGGGTGAAGCGCAGGCCGTCCACGGCAGTCATGGCGATCACATCCCCCTCTCCCACCATCTGGCCGCCCACGGTGAGTATGCCTTCTTCGGGCAGCTGGGTGATCACGATGGCGTCCAGAGCGCCCTCCCCCTCCACCACAAAGTCTGAGGACTGGAAGGCGATGGTCTCGGTGGCCATACCGTTCTTCACCACGTCCAGCACCGTGGGGCTGGTCTCCTCCTGGTCCAGAAAGAGCGCCGAGGCAGGCATGGCCGCGGTGAGCAGGGCGGCCGTCAGCGCTGCGGCAATCAGGATGCGGGTTTTCACTGATAGTACCTCCTTATCTGATGTAAGGTTAGTGTTTGCCGGTGTGGTGGAATTATACAAAATGTGGGCCGCCCTCTTGTACGAAACCAGAATCTCCGGTACAATATTGAAAATAATTTGTCCCTGTGGAGGAATCTGCCCATGAACCGTGCTGTTGTGGAACAAATCGCTCAGGCAGGCGCCGGCAAGCTGGCTCTGGCCCGCAAGGCGCCTCTGCGCTATCTGACCCGGGCCGCCCTGGCCGGGGCCTTTATTTTTGTGGGGGCCCTGCTGTCCTGCCTGTGCTCCGCCTGGTTTTACAGCGGAGCCCTGCCTGTGGCCAAGCTGCTGGGCGCTGTCACCTTCTCGGCAGCCCTTACCCTGATCGTTCTGCTGGGCGGCGAGCTTTTTACCGGCTGCAACCTGGTGATGGGGGTCTCCCTCTATGAAAATCAGGTCTCCCCCGCCGGGGCTCTGCGGGTCTGGATCATGTCCTATCTGGGCAACCTGGCAGGCATTCTGGTGCTCTGCCTGGTGCTGGTGGGCTCCGGAGCCAGCGCCGACCTGCTGGGGGCCTATCTGGCCGTCATCGTGCCCGGCAAGCTGTCTCTGCCCTGGTATGTGCTGCTGCTCCGGGGCGTGCTGTGCAATTTCCTGGTGTGCATCGGGGTGTTCGCCGGCTTCCGCCTCCAGAGCGAGACGGGTAAGGCCCTGGTCATCGCCCTGGCCATCACTACCTTTGTACTCACCGGCCTGGAACACTCCATTGCCAACATGGCCTACTTTGCCCTGTACGCTCTGTACACCCATGCGGCAGACTGGGCCGCCATGGGCTGGAACCTGCTGTGGGTCACCATCGGCAACCTGCTGGGAGGCGCGGTGCTGCTGGGCTGGCCCCTGTGGTATGCCGCCGAAGAAAAAGAAAAATAAAGCGCGCTTTCCCCCTTGACAAACGGAGGAAAATCGTGTATCATCACCTCTGTTGTAAAGCTTTGAAACTTTACTTCCTTTACAGAACGACTTACTGAAGGAGGGTGTACCATGAAGAACCAGGCCTATCGCATGGCTCTGCTCTATGATTTTTATGGAGATATGCTCACCGACCGACAGAAGGAATTCTATGACCTCTACTACAATGAGGACCTCTCTCTGGCTGAGATCGCCGAGAACTACGGCATCACCCGCCAGGGCGTCCGGGACGTGATTGTCCGGGCCGAGGCCATCCTCACCGAGCTGGAGGACAAAACCGGCATCATCAAGCGCTTCCACAAGATGCAGCAGCAGTTCCTGGAGGTGGAAGAGGCGGTGAACGCCATCGCCCAGCGCAACGACCAGCGCTGGCAGGACGACGAGGTTGAGATCCAGTGCAACCGCATCCGCAGTGTTCTGGATCAACTGAAACAGGAGTGACCCCATGGCATTTGAAGGACTGACCGAAAAGCTGTCCGCCGCCTTTAAGCGGCTGCGGGGCAAGGGCCGTCTCACCGAGGCCGACGTAAAGGAGGCCATGAAGGAGATCCGGATGGCCCTGCTGGAGGCCGACGTAAACTTCAAGGTGGTCAAGCAGTTTGTGGCCTCTGTCACCGAGCGGGCCGTGGGCTCCGACGTACTGGAGAGCCTGACCCCCGCTCAAATGATCGTCAAGATCGTCAACGAAGAGCTGACCAATCTGATGGGCGGCGAAAGCACCAAGCTGACCATCTCTCCCAAGCCCCCCACGGTTGTGATGCTGTGCGGCCTCAACGGCGCCGGCAAGACTACCAACGGCGCCAAGCTGGCGGGCTTTCTGAAAAAGCAGGGCAAGCGGCCCCTTCTGGTGGCCTGCGACACCTTCCGCCCCGCCGCCATCACTCAGCTGGAGGTTGTGGGCTCCCAGGTAGACGTGCCTGTGTTCCAGATGGGTCAGATCGACCCCATCGACATCGCCAAGGCGGGCATTGAGCACGCCAAGAAGCACGGCAACGACATCGTATTCATCGACACCGCCGGTCGTCTCCACGTGGACGAGGAGCTGATGGAACAGCTCAAGGACATGAAGGCGGCCATTGACCCCACCGAGATCTTGCTCATCGTGGACGCCATGATCGGTCAGGACGCGGTAAACGCCGCCAAGGCCTTTGACGAGGCTCTGGATATCACTGGCGTCATGCTCACCAAGCTGGACGGCGACGCCCGGGGCGGCGCAGCCCTCTCCATCAAAGCGGTCACCGGCAAGCCCATCAAGTTCGTGGGCCAGGGTGAGAAGCTGGACCAGGTGGACATCTTCTACCCCGACCGGATGGCCTCCCGTATCCTGGGCATGGGCGACGTGCTCTCCCTCATCGAGAAAGCCCAGCAGACCTTTGACGCCAAGAAGGCCGCCGAGCTGGAGCAGAAGCTGCGGAAAAACCGCTTCACCCTCTCGGACTTCTACGATCAGCTGGTGCAGATCAAGAGCATGGGTTCCCTGTCCGACATTGCAGGGATGCTCCCCGGCGTCAACGCCAAGGCTCTGGAAGGTGCTAACGTGGACGAGAAGTCCCTGGCCCGCACCGAAGCCATTATCCTGTCCATGACCCCTGCCGAGCGGGAGGACCCCTCCCTGCTGAACAACAGCCGGAAAAAGCGCATCGCCGCCGGCTCCGGTACCCAGGTGGTGGACATCAACCGTCTGCTCAAGCAGTTCGACATGATGCAGCAGATGAGCAAACAGTTCTCCGGCAAGCAGATGAAGCGTCTTGGCAAGCTGGGGAAACTGGGTAAGCTGGGCAAAATGCCTGGTCTGCCCTTCTAAACGGTGGTAAACGCGCCACGTCGCGTTTCCATAGATATGCTTTACGATTACATGGAGGTGAAGATACAATGGTTAAGATCAGACTGCGTCGTATGGGCGCCAAGAAGGCTCCCTTCTACCGCATCGTGGTGGCTGACTCCCGCTATCCCCGTGACGGCCGTTTCATCGAGGAGATCGGCACTTACAATCCTCTGACCCAGCCCGCCGAGATCAAGGTGGACGCCGAGCGCGCCCAGGCTTGGATCAAGACCGGCGCTCAGCCCACTGAGACCGTGAAGGCTCTGCTGAAAAAAGCTGGCGCCATCTGATAGGAGGGCACGGCTGGCATGAAGGAACTGCTCACCTATATCGCCCGCAATCTGGTGGACCACCCCGACGCCGTGGAGGTCACCGAGCACGCAGGTGAGAGCGAGACCGTCCTGGAGCTTCGGGTGGCCCCCGAGGACATGGGCAAGGTGATCGGCCGTCAGGGCCGCATTGCCAAGGAGATCCGCACACTGATGCGCTCCGTAGCCCAGCGCCAGGGCACCAAGGTTTCCGTCGATATCGTCGACTAACTCCGGGGGCCTCCCCCCGGATATGAAAAAGCCGACCGACCCTGTGGTCGGTCGGCTTTTTCATATCTTGCAGATTTTGTACTATTCGGGGTGATACCGATGAAAAATCAATTTTTAGAAGCAGGTCAGATCGTCAACACCCACGGCATCCAGGGCGAGGTCAAGATCGTCCCCTGGTGCGATTCTCCGGAATTTCTCTGCCAGTTTGACGTATTGTATGTGGACGGCAAGCCGGTGAAGATCCGCTCCGCCCGCATCCACAAGGGCAATGTGCTTGCCTTCCTGGAGGGTGTCAACGACGTAAATGCCGCCATGTCCATGAAGGGCAAGACGGTGTTCATCGACCGCACCGGCGTGGAGCTGCCCGACGGCCGCCACTTCATTGCCGACCTGATGGGGCTGGATGTCATCGACGCCGCCACCGGCGAGAAGATCGGCGTGGTGGCCGACGTGCTCACCCCCCCTGCCCACGAGGTCTATGTGGTCAAGGGCGAGCACGAGTATATGATCCCCGCCGTGGACGAGTTCCTGGCGGAGACCAACGTGGAGGGCGGCTATATCAAGGTCCGCCTCATTGAAGGGATGCGTACCGATGTATAGCATTGATATCATGACCCTCTTCGATCTGACTGTGGGCGACATGATGAATGAGTCCATCTTGGGCCGGGCCCAGGAGCGGGACATCATCCGCATTGAAGCCCACCAGATCCGGGATTACACCCTCAACAAGCAGAAGCAGGTGGACGACTACCCCTACGGCGGCGGCCGGGGGGCGGTGATGCAGGCCGATCCCCTCTACCAGTGCTGGAAGCACATTGTGGACACCTACGGCCCCGGCCATACGATCTATATGTCCCCCTGCGGCAAGACCTTTACCGAGTCCGATGCCCGCCGCCTCCGAGATGACTACGACCACCTGATCCTGGTATGCGGCCACTACGAGGGCATCGACCAGCGCTTCATTGAGGAGTGCGTGGACGAGGAGATCTCCATCGGGGATTTCGTGCTCACCGGCGGCGAGCTGGCCGCCATGGTGGTGGCCGACGCGGTGGCCCGGCTGGTGCCCGGCGTCTTGGCCGATCCTGAGTGCTTTGAAAATGAGAGCCACTGGAACGGGATGCTGGAGTATCCCCAGTATTCCCGGCCCGAGGAGTGGCACGGTCGAAAGGTCCCCCCTATCCTCCGCTCCGGCGACCACAAGAAAATCGCCCAGTGGCGGCGGAAGCAATCCATCCTCCGCACCCGCCAGCGGCGGCCCGACCTGTATGAGAAGCTGGATCTGTCCTCCAAGGAGGACCAGAAGCTGCTGCGTGAGCTGGAGGAAGAAGAAACCCAATCTTAATTGAGACTGGAGGAGTCAAATATGAGTCATTGGGTCAATCAGTCCGTGTTCTACCACATCTACCCCCTTGGTTTCTGCGGTGCACCGGAGTACAACCCCGGCGGCGCCCCGGTGCCCCGGCTGGACAAGCTGAAAGACTGGATCCCCCACCTGAAGGAACTGGGTGTCAATGCCCTCTACCTGGGTCCGGTGTTCCAGTCGGTGAAGCACGGCTACGACACCACCGACTACTTCCAGATCGACTGCCGCCTGGGAGACAACGATTCCTTCGCCGCCCTGTGTGATGAGCTTCACGCCAACGGCATCCGTGTGGTGCTGGACGGGGTGTTCAACCACGTGGGCCGGGGCTTCTGGGCCTTCCGGGATGTGCAGGAGCACGGCCAGGACTCTCCCTACTGCGGCTGGTTCCACGACCTGAACTTCGGCGGCCCCTCCCCTATGGGCGACCCCTTCTGGTACACCGCCTGGCAGGGCCACTATGAGCTGGTAAAACTCAATCTCCGCAACCCCGACGTGGTGCGCCACCTGCTGGACGCGGTGGGGATGTGGATGGACAAATTCCACATCGACGGTCTGCGGCTGGACGCCGCCGACTGCGTGGACTTTGACTTCTTCCGCACCCTCAAGGACTTCGTCAAAGGCAAGGACCCGGATTTCTGGCTCATGGGCGAGATCATCCACGGGGACTACGCCCGGTGGGCCAACCCGGAGATGCTGGACAGCGTCACCAATTATGAGTGCTGGAAGGGCCTGTGGTCCTCCCACAATGACAAGAACTACTTTGAAATCGCCCACTCTCTCCATCGTCAGTGCGGCCCCGGCGGCATCTACCGCAACATTACCCTGTACAACTTCGCCGACAACCACGACGTGGACCGGCTGGCCTCCAAGCTGAAGGACCCGGCCCACATCAGCAACCTGTACACCCTGCTGTACACCATGCCCGGCGTACCTTCCCTCTACTACGGCAGTGAGTGGGCCATCAAAGGGGAGCGCACCAAGCATTCCGATGCCCCCCTGCGCCCCTGCCTGGACCTGAAGGAGATGATGGCTCTGGACCAGAGTCTGTGTGATCACCTGGCTAAGCTGGCCGCCATCCGGGCCGCTTTCCCCGCCCTCCAGGAGGGTCAGTACGAAAATGTGGTCATCAAGAACCAGCAGCTGGTGTTCCGCCGGGCTACCGACAGCCAGCGTGTCTATGTGGTCCTCAACCTGGAGCCCCAGGAGGTCCATGTGGAGTTCCCCCACCAGGAGCCGGTGCTCCAGGATGTGCTCAATGAAAACCAGGTCTTCAACAACGACGGCGGACGCACCTGGCTGCCCGTGTCCCCCTGCGGAGCCCGTATTCTGGTAGGCGCCCCCGACCGCTTTACCTGGTAAATCTGCCTCATCTTTCTGCCCGTTCCAGAATATTCACACTTTCTCCCTTTACTTTTCCCGCTGATGGTGATACAATAGCGGCAATGGCAAATATCATTTTGATAATTATATTCGAGGGTTTTTGTTATGAGTTTTAAGATCATTGTTGACAGCTGCTGCGACCTTACCCCTGCTGAGCTGCGGGAGGACTGTTTTATCAAGGTCCCCCTCACCATCCGCGTGGGGGATGAGACCGTTGTGGATGACGAATCCTTCGATCAGAAAGCCCTGCTGCAAATGATGCGGGATTGTCCCACTGCTCCCCAGTCCGCCTGCCCCTCCCCTATTCAGTATATGGACGCCTTTGACTGCGGCGCTGACGATATCTATGTAGTCACCCTGTCCGCCCTGCTGTCCGGCTCCCACAATGCTGCGGCTCAGGCCCGCAATCTGTGGCTGGAGGATCACCCTGGGGCCAATATTCACATCTTCAATTCCTGCTCTGCCTCTGCCGGTGAGGTACTGGTGGCCTTGAAGCTCCAGGAGCTGGCTGAGGCCGGACTGGATTTTACCACCGTGGTGAGCAAGGCCTCCCAGTATATCGAGGAGATGAATACCCTCTTCGTACTGGAGACCCTGGATAATCTGCGGAAAAACGGGCGGCTCACCCGCACCCAGGCTCTGGTAACCAGCACCCTGCACATCAAGCTGCTGATGGGCTCCACCCCCCAGGGTGAGATCTGTAAAAAGGGTCAGGCTCTGTCTATTAAGCAGGCCCTGAGCAAAATGGCAGCCATGATGGCAGCCGACCCCAATCACGCCGGCCGACGACTGTGCATTGTCCACTGCAACTGCCTGGACCGGGCCTTCCATCTAAAAGAACTGGTGCAGAAGCAGTGCAAATTCTCTGAGATCCTCATCAGCGAGACCGGCGGCATCTCCACGGTGTACGCCAACGACGGCGGTGTAATTGCCGCCTACTAAGCCAACGTACCGCAAACCGCCTGGGCACATAGCCCGGGCGGTTGCTTTTTATGGTCGGATATGCTAATATGATCCAAATCTGTTTGGGAGGCATTATTATGAACTACACCATTCGTCCCACGGAACCCCGGGACGCCGCTGGCACCGCGGCCCTGCGCCGGATGCCCGGGGTCTTGGAAACCACTCTGGGACTTTCCTCCTACCGCACCGCGGACAGCGATGCTTTCTTAGCCAATCTGGGCCCCAACGACCACCATTTCGTGGCGGTACTGGACGACGGCACAGTCATCGGTGTAGCCTGTCTGCAAGTCTTTGGCAATCCCCGGATGCGCCATGCTGGCAGTGTGGCCCTGATGGTCCATACCGACTACCAGAACATGGGGGTCGGTTCTGCCCTTTTAAAGACGCTGCTGGATCTGGCGGATAACTGGCTCATGCTGGTTCGTGTTGAGCTCACTGTATTTGCCGATAATGAGCGGGCCATCCACCTGTATGAGAAGCTGGGCTTTGAGAAGGAAGGGCTCAAGCGCATGACCACCGTGCGGAACGGCAAATATGCCGACGAATACATGATGGCCCGACTGCGCCCCTGACCTGCCAATACTCCTCCCCCACTGGATGAACCGATGCCCTCATCGGCCTGTATATCTAAGTAAAAAAATGCAGCCCGGAAGAAAATCTTCCGGGCTGCGTTTCCTTTTACCGATCAATAGTTGACGGCGCGGATCTCAAAATAGGCCTGGGGATGTGCGCACACGGGGCACACCTGGGGGGCCACCCCACCCGGCTCAAGCCGGGCGGGGACCCCATTGATTATAAAAAGCCCGGGTGGAGTGAATCCACCCGGGCTCAAGGTTTTTACGCTGTAAAAACGCTTGTACGGCGCTAGCGCCGCCCCATCTCCGATGGGGCCCCAAAAGAGCCCCCCGCGGAGTCACATCAATAATTGACGGCGCGGATCTCGAAGTAGGCCTGGGGATGCGCACACACAGGGCACACCTGGGGGGCCTCTTTACCGAAGTGGATGTGGCCGCAGTTACGGCACTTCCACATATACTCGTCGCCCCGCTTGAACACAACGCCCTCTTCCAGGTTCTTCAGGAGGGTCAGGTAGCGCTCCTCGTGCTCCTTCTCGATCTTCAGGACGCCCTCGAACAGGAAGGCCAGCTTCTCAAAGCCCTCCTCGCGAGCGGTCTCGGCCATCTCCTTATACATCTCAGTCCACTCTTCATGCTCACCAGCAGCGGCGGACTTCAGGTTGGCCATGGTGTCGCCGATGCCGCCCAGCTCCTTGAACCACAGCTTGGCGTGCTCCTTCTCATTGCCGGCGGTCTCCTCAAAGATGGCCGCGATCTGCTCGTAGCCCTCCTTCTTGGCCTTGCTGGCAAAATAGGTATACTTATTGCGGGCCATGCTCTCTCCCGCAAATGCCTTCCACAGATTGGCTTCGGTCTTGCTACCCTTCAGTTCCATATAATCATACCTTCCTTTCTAAAATCAGGTTGTCTCTTATAAAGCGAATATGTTAGCCTTCGCCCTTCCAGAAGCCGTGGAGATTGCAGATCTCGTAGGCCTCCACCTTATCGCTCCGGCAGAAGGTCTTCAGCTCGGGCGCGTCGCCAGGCTTGGGGAACTTCATGGTCACGGTGTCGCCGTCCACCACAGCAATCAGGGAGATATAGTGCTCCGGCAGCATGGGATGCTCCACACCGCCCACCTTGACGGTCACGGAGTTCCCGCTGCCATGAGCGGTCTTCTCCACCACAGGGACGTGCTTCTCCTGAGCCGCGTCGGTGGTATTGGGGGTGATCTCTTCCATCTTCTGGCCACAGCACATGACGGGCACACCCTTATCCACAACCTTAAAAATCACATTGCCGCAGTGCGCGCAGCGATACAGCTTGAACTCCATGTTATTACATCCTTTCTAATCACAGTATGGGCACTTTCGTGCAAAATAAACTTACCATATTATCTAAAAAAACTCAATGTTTTGGTTTGCAGTTAACGCAGACCCCATGAAAAATCAGCTCATGGGACCGAATATCATGGCCGCTGGCCAGCAAGGCCTTCTCGTCCAACCCTTCATCATAGGGTAGATCCAGATCAAAGACCCCGCCGCACACTTCACAGCGGAAATGAGGATGGGGCTCTATGTTGGCATCGTACCGCTCCACCGGGAAAGCCATCCGCACAGCAGCACCTTCGTCCACCAGCAGATTCAGATTCCGGTATACCGTTCCCAAACTCAGGTTGGGATTGGTGGGCTTGAGCCATTGATACACCATTTCAGCGGTGGGATGCTGGTCCGTGCGCATCAGGGCCTCATAGATCAGCTCTCGCTGACGTGAGTATCGCTTTCCGTTCATTAGTCACCACTCTTTCTAATGTAAACAGTAACTATTACTGTTATTGATATAATAGCAGACTTCCCCAATTCTTGCAAGTCCTTTTTTTCATTTTCTCAAATTTTTTTCGTCTCCCCTTCCCTATAAAGAAAACGAGCTTGCCGCAGAGGCGGCAAGCTCGTTCTTTCCGGCGATTTATTCGGACACAAAGACCTGAAGCGTAGAAGTCAGGTTACGTCCGGGGGTGGCCAGGGTCTGACCCTTATAATACATAGCGGTGGAACCGCCGCCATCCAGGTTGATGGCATCCACACAGCCCAGATCCAGCATCAGATCACGCATCTGCTCAATGGAGGCAGCCTTTACATTGACCAGCAGCAGCTTGCCGTCCTTGGTGGTACCTACAGCGGTACGGGGCGTGACGGCGGTGGTAAAGCGGGCCTCCTTAAATCCGTTGTCCAGACCGGTGAACTTTACGCCGTCCTTCACCAACCGGGGGGAACCAGACACCATGGTCTGCACACCGGTCAGATCGAAGCCCTCTTCATCATCCCGCTGGAGGTAGGGCCGCAGGGCTACAGTGCGGCCTGCCTCAAACTGATTGAAGAAGTCGTAGTTGGTGACGGTGTCGCTGGAGTAGAGCACATAGCCGTTAGCGGGGATGGCTACAGTCTGACCGGCAGATACCATCTGGAAGCTGGTGGTCACATTGTTGACTACGGTCAACGCGGAACCAGGATAGGTGACCTGGAAAGAGGTACCTCGGGCGGGGGTGTAGAGCACCGCCTGCCCGCTGAACTGCTTGAGCATATTGACCTCGTAGGCATCCCACCAGCGGTAGGCGCCGCCGTCTACCGTCTCAATGCGGACAAAGACGGGAGGCCGGCCGTAGCGCATCTCGTTGGTATCGGTGATGCCCAGAGAGGACAGGCCGGAGCTGGCATACATAAACTGGCCGTTCACCATCAGGTGGCCGATGGGGTCCTTGATGGTCTTTTCGCTCTCAAAGAAGTTGGCGTTGATCACCGCTACCGCCCCGGAACTGGCGGCAATGGACTGGAAGCTCTGAGGCGAATTGAGCTTGCCGCCGGCGAGTACCGACTTGACGCTCACCCGGGGGTCCTTCATATTGACGGTGATCACGTTGGCATTGACGGTGCCGGAGGCCAGCGTATAGCTCTTAGAGGTAAGGGTCACCGGGTCCTCCTTGGGGGTGGTCTTTTCCACCAGCTTCTGGACCTGGGGCAGGCTGGTGAGATTGTTCTTATCCACCTCGCCGTTGGCTACCACCACAATCTGGTTCTTGCCCTCCCATTCCACGGTCAGGCCCAGATTCTCACTGACAAAGCGCACCGGTACGAAGGTGCGGTTGTTCTTGGCCCGCATAGGCACGTCCATAGTCACCGCTTCCCCATTGACCAGGGCGGTGGTGGAGTCCAACTCCAACTCCACCGAGGTGCCGTTCAGGGAGCAGCGCACACCATTGGTCTCCTGTACCCACTCCACGGTGCCGCCGAAGGCCTCAATCATCCGGCGGATAGGCAGCATGGTACGGCCATTCTCGGCCATCAGCACCACGGCACTGCTGGTCTCGTCGATTTGAGTCACAGTATCACCAATCACGCACCAGGGGCTATTGTACCGCATGGTGATGACCAGATCAGGCTGTGCGGCGGAGGCGGCGGGGATCAGGCCCAGCATCAGCACCAGCGCAGCCAGCAGGGACAATACGCGTCTTTTCACAGGCATACATCCTCTCTTCTCTCCCCAGAGGGAGTATTTAAGTTTAGTATACCAATTCTGAAAGGAAGCTTCAATGCTCTTGCCGCATAGTATTTCAGGCAAAAAGAAACCGGCAGAGCGCGCTCTGCCGGTTGTCTGTTATCCCTTTCCCTTGCGGGGACGGGCATTCTTTTTTGGATTGGCCACCGCCCATCCGGCTTTGCGGGTGGGTTTGGCCTGGGGTTTGTCGCCCTTCTGGGCCGCCGGTTTGCTCCCCTTGCCGGTTCTGCCCCGGTTGGAGGTCAGCTTGCTCTCCTGAGGCTTGCCGTATTTCTCCGGCCGCAGCAGACAGTCTTTGCCGAAACCGATCAGGTCCTCCCGGTGGGCCCGGTGGAGGGCCTCCCGTACCAGGGCCCGTTTCTCCGGCCGCTTCCACTGCATCAAAGCCCGCTGCATGGCCTTTTCGTGGGGGTCCTTAGGCACATAAACCGGCTTCATGGTCCGGGGATCGATGCCGGTATAGTACATACAGGTGGACAGGGTGCCCGGTGTGGGATAGAAGTCCTGGACCTGCTCAGGCTGACGGCCGGTGCGGTTGAGCCATTGGGCCAGCTCCACCGCGTCGTTCAGCGTACAGCCAGGGTGAGAGGACATGAGATAGGGCACCAGATACTGCTCCTTGCCGTACTTCTGGTTCAGGGACTCGTACTTCCGCTTGAATCTCTCGTATACCTCGATATGGGGCTTACCCATGTAGTCCAGCACCGAGTTGACGCAGTGCTCCGGGGCCACCTTCAGCTGGCCGGACACATGGTACTTCACCAGTTCGGCGAAGAATTCCCCGCTCTTATCCTTCTGCATAAAGTCGAAACGGATGCCCGAGCGGATGAACACCTTTTTCACCCCCGGCACCGCCCGGATCTTCCGCAGCAGCATCAGGTAGTCGGTGTGGTCGGCGTCCAGGTTGGGACAGGCCTCTGGGGCCAGACAGGCCTTTCCCCGGCACAGCCCGGCCTTCATCTGCTTCTTGCAGGCAGGCCGCCGGAAGTTGGCGGTGGGGCCGCCCACGTCGTGGATATAGCCCTTGAAGCCGGGGTGATGGGTCAGCCCCTCCACCTCTCTCAGCACACTCTCGTGGCTGCGGGAGGTGATGATCCGCCCCTGATGGAAGGCCAGGGAGCAGAAATTACAGGCGCCGAAGCACCCTCGGTTGTGGGCCACCGAGAAGCGCACCTCCTCAATGGCCGGCACCCCTCCCATGTTGTCGTACATGGGGTGGGGCTCCCGGACATAGGGCAGCTCGGCCACAAAGTCCAGCTCCGCCGTAGTAAGAGGCATGGCGGGGGGATTGACGATGAGCAGCCGGTCCCCATGGCGCTGGAGGATGGCTTTCCCCCGCACCGGATCGTGCTCCTCATACTGGATCATATTGGCCACGGCATACTGCCGCTTATCGGTAGAAACCTGCTCATAGGAGGGGCACTCCACCTTGGGATAGGCGCAGGCGGAGGGATCTTTTGCAATAAAGGCAGTTCCCTTTACATCAGTGATCTCCCCCACCGGGGTACCGGAGGCCAAACGGGCAGCAATCTCCCGGGTGGCGGTCTCACCCATGCCGTACACCAGCAGGTCAGCCTGGCTGTCAAAGAGCACCGAGCGGCGTACCTTGTCCTCCCAGTAGTCGTAGTGGGCAAAGCGGCGAAGGGATGCTTCCAAGCCGCCAATGATCAGGGGGATGTTTCCAAAGGCCTCCCGCACCTTGTTGGCATACACGATGGAGGCCCGGTCGGGACGCAGTCCCGCCTGATTGCCTGGGGAATAGGCGTCGTCGTGCCGGCGTTTCCGGGCAGCGGTATAGTGGGCCACCATGGAGTCCAGATTGCCGGCAGACAGCATCACCCCCAGCCGGGGCCGCCCCAGCGCTGTAAAGGCTTCTGCCTTGCGCCAGTCCGGCTGGGCCAGGATAGCCACGCGGTAGCCCTCGGCCTCCAGCACACGGGAGATAATAGCGCAGCCGAAGGTGGGATGGTCCACATAGGCGTCGCCGGTGATGATGAGAAAGTCGTACCCGTCCCAACCACGCTCTTCCATATCCGCCTTAGAGACGGGCAAAAATCCATTCATATCGTTCCTCAGTCAGTCCTTGGTCTCATAGCCAATGTATTTTTCCAGAATATCCAGTGTCACGCTGCCGTGCTCCTCCCCCACCCTTTCAAAGCCGTACTTCTTGTAGAAGCGCTGAGCCACCGCGTTCTCCGGAGCGCAGCGCAGCCGCAGGCGGGTACGGCCCAGGGGGCGGAATACCGACACCGCCTGGCCGATCAGCTGAACGCCCAGCCCCCGCTTCCGGTGCTGGGGATTCATGTACACAAAGGGGATATAGCCGATGCCCTCATCGGCAAAGCGGGCCAGATCCAGCTGGAGCACGCCCGCCACCTCATCCCGCTGCATGGCAACTGTCAAGGCTTTTTCCTTGTCCTGTTCCCAGCAGTGACGGGCATCCTTGCAGAAGCTCGCCCCGTCAAAGGGAACCTCGCTGCCGTGGATATCGATCCAGGCGTCGTGCCGGGCCGCCAGATAGAGTTCCTCTTCCCGCTCCAGGTCCAGAGGACGGAACCACATATTGGCGTCTGCAATACTCCCCTCCCGGGACTTCCACCACTTCTGTCTGGCCAGGGTAGAGATCTCCTCCGGCAGGTGGGAGTTGTCGTTCTCATAGACAATGGAGATCCGGTCTCCCTCCACCTCCAGACAGGTGACACCGGTGTTGTCACTGTGACCCAGGCTGTCCATCTCACCGGGACCCAGGCCCCGGATGGCACCCTGGAGACAGCGGATGGCGGAGCCGTGGGAGAACAAAGCCACCGTCTGGCCGGGATGCCTGGCGGCGATATCCAGCACCGCGCCCTTCATCCGGGCCTGAACCTGGGCGAAGGTCTCGCCCCCCTCCACCTGGAACTCGGGGGAAGCATGGTTGAAGCGGATGAGCCGCATGGCGTCGTGCCGCTCCAGGTCACCCCAGGGCTTGTCCTCCCACTCTCCTACGCCGATCTCCCGCAGGGCCGGGGTGGTGTTCAGTTCCAGGCCGTGGCTGGGATAGATGGCCGTGGCGGTGGTCATGGTACGAAACAGATCGCTGGAGTACACCGCGTCGATATGCACGTCGGCAAACCGTCCACGGAGGGCGGCAATCTGCCGGTATCCGTTGTCAGTAATGAGGCTGTTGTACCAGCCGTGAACCCGGCGGTACAGGTTGCCCTCCGCCTCCGCGTGGCGGATGATATAAACCTTAGTCACAGTAGGCACCCTCTTCGGATCAGGATAAAAGCATTACCAGGGGCGCACGCCGCCTGTCAGGTCAGAAACCTTGTCAAGGCCCTGGGCAGAGGCGATTGCCGCCAGGCCGTCCCGCACCTTGATGGGGGCGTAGGGATCGGCGAAGCAGGCGGTGCCCACCGCCACGGCGGAGGCGCCCGCCAGCATCAGCTGGGCCGCGTCCTCTCCCTTGGCCACGCCGCCCATCCCCAGGATGGGCAGATCCACGGCGCAGGCTACCTCCCATACCATCCGCACCGCCACAGGCAGCACGGCAGGGCCGGACAGGCCGCCGGTGTTCATCTTCAGGATGGGGCGGCGGGTGTTCAGGTCGATGCGCATACCCCGCAGGGTGTTGATGAGGGACAGAGCGTCAGCGCCGGCATCAGCCACCGCACGGGCGATCTCGGTGATATCGGTGACGTTGGGAGACAGCTTCACCATCACAGGAATGGTGGAATGGCTCTTGGCCATCTTGGTGACCTCGGCAGCCAGCTCGGGCTTGGTGCCGTAGGCCAGACCGCCCGCCTTCACGTTGGGGCAGGAGATGTTGACCTCGATCATATCTACCCCCGCTGCCGACAGCTTCTCGCACATGATGCCGTACTCCTCGGGGGTGTTGCCCGAGATGTTGGCGATGATAGCCAGATCGTGCTTCTTCAGCTCGGGCAGCTCGTGCTCGATAAAGGCGTCCACACCGGGGTTCTGCAGACCCACGGAGTTGAGGATACCCATGGGAGTCTCGGCGATCCGGGGGGGCGGATTGCCTTCTCTTCTGTGAAGGGTAAGGCCCTTACAGCAGATGCCGCCCAGTTCATTCAGGTTATAGAACTGGCCGTATTCCCGGCCGAAGCCGAAGGTACCGGAGGCCACCACCACCGGATTTTTCATCTTGACGCCCGCCAGATCGACGGACAGATCCACCTTAGACATTCCAGTCCACCTCCTTGGCGTCGAATACCGGGCCGTCCTTGCAGACGTGCTTCATGGTGCCGTCGGCCATCTGGACGGCGCAGCCCAGGCAGGCACCCACGCCGCAGGCCATCCGCTCCTCCAGGGAGACCTGGCAGGGCACGCCGTACTCGGCCGCTACCTTGGCCACATTCTTCAGCATGGGCTTGGGGCCGCAGGCCAGAACAGCTATAAAGTTTTTATCCTTTTCAAGGATATCCTTCAGCTGGGCGTCCACAAAGCCGTGGCGGCCCAGGGAACCGTCGTCACTGCAGAGGTAAACCGCCTCGCAGTAGTCCCGGTAATCCTCCACCAGCATGGCCCGGTCGGCAGACCGGAAGCCCAGTATAGCGGTGGAGTTCTTGGCGGTAAAGGCGGCCTGACCCAGCAGCGGGGGCACACCGATGCCGCCGCCCACCAGCAGCAGCCGGTCATTGGGGGTAACGGTAAAGCCGTTGCCCAGAGGGCCCAACACATTCACCTTGTCCCCTACCTGGCGCTGAGCCAGCCACTTGGTACCCTCACCCCGCACCTCAAAGACCACGCGGGCGGTGTCTTGGGGCTCGTCCTCCTGGACCATGCAAACCGAGATGGGCCGGCGGAGAAGCAAACCCTCCCCGCAGGCGATATGGAGGAACTGACCGGCCATCAGGCCCTCCTTTTTCACCATATCCCCCACCTCCAGGGTGAAGGAATAGGCATACTCGTTCAGCTTGGCCGCCTCAACGATGGTACAGATCTGTTCAATGGGCATACTATCCCTCATTTCCAACTTATTTGGCAGACTCGTCCCCGTGGACGGTCTCAGTCATGGTCTTCAGATCCATGATGCTGCCGCACACCGGGCAGATCCGGTTGCGGCGCATGGTACCGCAGGTGGGGCAGCGGAAGGGCTCCGCTGCCACCAGTCCCGCCGCGATCTGCTGCTGAAGGATCTCCTGCCAGTTCCATTCCCGGTGCTGGCCGATCTTCCATTTGCTGACCTCGTCCTCACGGACACCTTGTTTCTCTCTCTCTTGCTCTGACATAGGCCGCTCCGATTACGCGATGGTAGTAAAGCGGGCGATGTCGTCCCGCATGGCGATCGCGGCGTTGCGGGCAGCCTCCTGGTAGTCCATGCCGTCCTTGCCGGTCTTCTGCCAGGCGCAGATGATGCCGCGGGAGGAGTTGACGATAGCGCCATGGCCATCCTTCTGGAAGGCATACTGCACATCCTCGGCAGTGCCGCCCTGGGCGCCATAGCCGGGCACCAGCAGGAAGGTGTGGGGCATCCGGGCGCGCAGCTTCTGCAGCTCTTCCGGATAGGTGGCGCCTGCCACCGCACCGGCCATGGTATAGCCATACTTGCCCTCGGTGCCCGCGCCCCACTTCTCAATGAGGTCGGCCATCAGGCCGTACACGGTGTCGCCCTCACCGGCGGACACGTTCTGCAGCTCGCCGGAGCCGGGGTTGGAGGTCTTGGCCAGGATGAAGGCGCACTTGTCCATCTCCTTGCAGGTCTTGAGGAAGGGATTGACGCTGTCGGCGCCCATGTAGCCGTTGAGGGTGACGCAGTCGGCATCAAAGACGCTGAGCATCTGCTCCCCTACCTTGGTCTTGCCCAGCCAGCCGTCGGAATAGGCCTCGGCGGTAGAGCCGATGTCGCCGCGCTTGATGTCGGCGATGACATACAGGCCCTGCTCCTTGGCATAGCGGATGGTGCGCTCCAGCACCTCCATACCCCGCCAGCCCAGGCGCTCATAATAGGCGGACTGGGGCTTGACGGCGGGCACGATGTCCTTCAGTGCGTCCATCAGACCGCAGTTGAAGCGGTAAATGGCCTCGGCGGCACCCTCCAGGGTCTCGCCGTACTTGTCATAGCACTCCTTGCGGATGTGGGCGGGCACATACTCCGGCTTGGGGTCCAGACCCGCCACGGTGGGATTTTTCTTGGCAATGATGGCTTCCTGCAGACGATCGAAGGACATAGTTCATTCTCCTTTATCTCTTAAAATCTCTTATTTCTCATCCTGATAAATGATCTTTCCGCCCACGATGGTGTACTTGATCTTTCCCTTCAGCTCCTTGCCGGCGAAGGGGGTGTTGCGGCCCTTGGAGGCAAACTGCTCCGGGTCCACCGTCCACACCTCATCCGGGTCGAAGATAACCACGTCGGCGTCAGCGCCGATGGCCAGCCGGCCCTTGGTGGGCAGACGGAGGATGCAGGCAGGATTGATGGTCATTTTCCGCAGAATATCGGACAGGGGCAGCTCCCCGGTGTGGTACAGATAGGTCAGGGTGACGCCCAGGGCGGTCTCCAGTCCCACCATGCCGCTGGGGGCCTCAGTGAGGGGCCGGGCCTTCTCCTCGGCGGAATGGGGGGCGTGGTCGGTAGCGATGGCGTCGATGGTGCCGTCCTTCAGGCCCTCGATGATTGCCTCCACATCAGACCAGGTCCGCAGAGGCGGGTTGACACGGGCCATGGTGCCCTGGGCCAAAATCTCATCCTCGGTGAGGGAGAAATACTGGGGACAGGTCTCGCAGGTGATCTGTACGCCCTTGCGCTTGTACCGCCGGACAATGGCCACCGATTTTGCAGTGGAGATGTGGCAGATGTGGACCGCGGCACCGGTTTCCTCGGCCAACATGGCGTCCCGGGCTACCATCAGCTCCTCGGCGATGGCGGGCCGCCCGTCCAGACGGAGCTGGCGGGATACCCTTCCCTCGTTGACGGCGTAGTTTTTCACCATGTCCGCGTCCTCACAGTGGGACAGGATGGTGAGATCCTGCCGGTGGGCCATGATGAGGCCGTCCCGCATCAGATTGGCGTTCTGGATGGGCACACCGTCGTCGGACAGGGCCACTACTCCAGCACCTTTCAGAGCCTCAAAATCGGTGAGTTCCTGGCCTCGCTGTCCCTTGGACACCGAGCCGATGGGCCAGACATGGACCCCGCAGGCCTCCGCCGCCTTTCTGCGGACAAAGTCCACCTGCTCGGGGCAGTCCACCGTGGGCCTGGTGTTGGGCATACAGGCGATGGAGGTAAAGCCGCCCCGGGCGGCGGCTGCCGCGCCGGTCTCGATGGTCTCCTTGTACTCAAATCCGGGCTCCCGCAGGTGGACGTGCATATCCACCAGTCCGGCGCACACGGTCAGTCCTGCCGCATCGATGATCTGAGCGCCCGGCTCATTGATGTTGCTGCCGATGACAGTCACCTTTCCGTCTTCCATCAGGATATCCATGACACCGCCGATGCCCCCCACAGGGTCCACCAGGCGTCCCTGACGAATCAACAGTTTCACTGGATCACTCCTATTACAATAAATTTGGACAGGAAAGCCGGACAGCCAGTCCGGCTTTCCCTCCATCTCGTGCCTAAGCTACAATGAGAGGAGCAACTGGCTGACCAATCACTCCTTGGGC